>JAKSTS010000099.1 GCA_024402455.1 Treponemataceae bacterium | reverse complement strand
ATTTCTTTTGAAGAAAAAGCCTTTTACGACATTCTTGTAAGCTGTGCCCAGAAGTTTCATTTTGAAAATCAGTATCCAGATGATCAGATGAAAGAACTGGCCAAGAAAGTAAAAGCTCTAGTTGATGATAAAACCCGCTACACAGACTGGGACCAGCGAATTGATGTAAAAGCCGAAATGGAAGCAGATTTAATGATTCTTCTGGATGAAAATGGTTATCCACCTGTTCCACGAAATGAAGTTTATAACGAAGTATTTGAACAGGCGGAGAATTTTAAGAAGTATAATTATACCTATTCATATACGGCTAACAACAATCATTATCTAATGGCAGCTGAATCTGAACCAGATTATAAATAGATTTCATATTTTACCAAACCGTTTTTGATTTTCTATTCTGCTAAAAACTTGAAACAATTTTTTAAGCTTTCAACAAAAACGCACATTTTTAAATGTTTGACCATCTATTCTGCAAAAGACTGAAAATATGCTTGACTCATGTCGTATTTACCGATACAGTAATGAAATGTTTGATTCAAAAGAAGTTGATGTTTTCGAGCTTGATGAAGAAGATTTTGACACAGTAATTACAAATGACATTTCGTTTACTGGCACAATCAGATTTAAACAGCCTTTGTTAATAAAAGGAACTGTAAAAGGACTTATTGATGCAACAAGCGAGCTTGTAATTGATACAGATGCTGTTGTTACAGCTGATATTACAGCTTCAAAAGTTCTTGTAAAAGGAAAAGTTTCCGGAAATATTACAGCAGAACAAGTTGTTCATGTTACAAGTTCAGGTTCTGTAAACGGTGACATTACAAGCGCAAAAATTGTGCTTGAAAACGGCTGTTTTTTCTCTGGCAAATGTACAATGGACAAAAAACTTGTATGAAAAAAAGCTGTTTTTTAGCCGCAGCACTTTTTGTCTGTGCAGCAGCATTTCTGCAGGCACAGACTCAAGATACAGATGCACTTCGCCTCTACAATAACGGAAAGTATCAGCAGGCAATCATTCAATGCAAAGCCGAGCTTGAACAGAACCCCAGCAATCTTGACAGCTACACAGTTTTATGCTGGGCATTGATAAAAAACGGTCAGTACCGCGAAGCCGAATACTGGGCAACAGAAGGACTTAGAATAGGTCAATATGACCACCGCATTATAGAAGCTTTAGGCGAAGCCAAGTACTTTCTTGGCAACAATGATGCAGCACTGGAACTTTTTCAGCAGTATATTTCGCTTGTAAGAACAAACGCCAGCCGTGTCGGCGATGTTTATTATTACATGGGAGAAATTTACATACGAAAAGCAATGTTCAACCATGCAGACATTGCTCTGACTGTTGCCGTCCGTTTTGCACCGCGAAACGATAACTGGCTTGTCCGTCTTGGATATGCAAGAGAAATGGCAAAAAATTACAGAGATTCTGCATTAGCATATTCAAAAGCACTGGAAATAAACCCGACACAGCAGGATGCCATTCGTGGCAAAGAACGCATAAACAAATATTTATATTAGACAAACAGATGTTCACAATTCACTTTGAAACTTTGGGTTGCAAACTCAACCAAATAGAAACAGAATCAATCGCACGTTATTTCGTTGATTCAAATTTTCAAGTTACAATGGAACACAGCACGGCTTCGCAGACCGAAACCAAACCAGTGCTCTCTGTTATAAACACATGCACTGTTACCGCTAAAGCCGAACAAAAAGCACGCAGAATAATCAGAATGCTGCTTGCAAAATTTCCAGAAAGCATAATTCTTGTTACAGGCTGCTATGCACAGGTTGAAAGTGCACAGATAGAACAAATTGACAAAAGAATTGTTGTCGTTCCTGGAACAGCAAAAGATATTCTTGCAGATTTTCCGCCGTTTCTGTTAAAAATGCTGCAGGAATCTCTTGCAGAACCAAAAACAAAAGAACAGGCAGAAACTTTTGCAAATCTTCTAAAATCTTGGGAACCGCTCAAAAACTTAACCTCTGTTCATGCAGCAGGCAAATCTGAACCGCAGAAATATAATTTTGCAGCTTTGCCAGAAAACATCAACAAATTCCGTCTTGCGACAGATTCTTTTCTGCACCATTCAAGAGGTTCAATAAAAATTCAAGACGGCTGCTCAAACAGATGCGCATATTGCAGAATCTGCATAGCACGAGGTCCAAGTGTTTCACTTGAACCGGCAGAAGTTTTAAAACGCGTGCAGAACATTGAATCAAGCGGACAATCTGAAGTTGTTTTGACAGGCGTAAACCTGACGCTTTACAAAGGCTTTTTGCCGGATGCAGAAAACACAAAACTCGATTTTGCAGATTTATTAAAATATCTTCTTGAAAACACAAGTACAATTTCTTTCCGCATTTCAAGCCTTTATCCAGAAAGTGTAAACGACAAACTTTGCAGCATAATTACACACAACCGCGTAAGGGCACATTTTCATCTTTCGGTGCAGTCTGGAAGCAACAAAATATTAAAAGCCATGCACCGACCTTATCTTGCAGAAAATGTAGTCCGGGCTGTTGAAATGCTAAGAAAAGCAAAAAACAATCCGTTTATTGCATGCGACATCATTGCAGGTTTTCCTGGCGAAACAGACGAAGATTTTGAACAGACAAAAAAACTCTGCGAAACATGCAGATTTACTTACATTCATGCTTTTCCGTTTTCGCCGCGCCCGGGAACCGAAGCTTACACAATGAAAAACCAGGTTCCGCAGCGCATTGCAGGCGAACGCGTTCTCTGGCTTTCGGATTTTGCACGCAAAAGCAAAGCAGAATATGCAAAATCTTTTGAAGGCAAACTGCTGAAAGCTGTTGTAGAAAAGCGCGAAACAAACATCGGCAGAGCCGTAACTGAAAATTTTCTGCATATCTTAATAGAAGAAAACAAACAGATTCTAAGAGAAAAAGCCGGAAAAGAAGTTACCGTTCAAATAAAAAAAGCTCTTGATATTTCAGGCAAAGACGAAGAAACAGAAGCAACTGCACTGCTTAAAGAATAACAGATCAGCTTAATGCTTTATGGAGAACAAAATGTGTGACCGTCAGATAAAAGAACCGGGCAATTCTGAAAAACTGGGACTTTATTTTAGTAAAAGTGCACGGACATTAAAGGCTGCACTATGGGCACCGCTTGCAGAAAAAGTAAACCTTCTGATTTTCAGTTCTCCAGACACAACACAAAAACCGCTCTTCTGCATCAAAATGAAGCAGAACAAAAAAACGGGCGTATGGCATGTTCTGTTCAACACCGAAGCTTTCGACCAGTTTTTTAAAAATTCAGAATCAATAGACGGCGCATTTTATTGCTACGCCGTAACAAACAGAAACCAAAAAGAACAGTTCTGTCTTGATCCTTACAGTTTTTCAATGGCCGCATACTGCAACGACCAGAAATTCTGCCCGGGTGCAATTGTTGATTTATGCAGCAATAAAAAAGCAGAAAACAGCACCGTTTCTAAAACAAGGCTAAAACGATG
>JAKSTS010000098.1 GCA_024402455.1 Treponemataceae bacterium | reverse complement strand
AATGCTAACGACCCAAAAAGATGTCTTTTTGACAGTTCGCATTTGCTAACGCCGATAGCCGCGCACCAGTCTTCACTAGTTTATGCGTAGCATAAACTGGCAGGTTCCGCCAGATTTCGTTCAAACTTGTGACACAATTTAACGCGAAACCGTTTCTACAAGCTGCTGTACTGTTTCAAGGGGAAGTTCCTGCCATTTTGCAATTTTATCAACAGGAACACCCTCTAGAATCATATTTTTTGCAGCTTCAAGTTTTGCACGTTTTTCTCCTCGTTTTTCTGCGGAATTAACAATCATGCAGTAATCCATGTATTCTTTTCTGGCTCGTTCTGTCATTTTTATTTTCCGCTCCTTATCTTTTAGTTTAGAACATAGGTCTGAATCTGCTTCATCAGTAAGGAAGAACTTCAACAAAGAAGATTTATCCTGTTTCTTTATTTCTTCCCACTTGGAACAATTATAAAACAACTTATATGTTTTGTCTTCAAGCTTCAGCTTGTTATCTTCGTTACAGATGTTCTCAAATGTGTAAACCGGCAGACCTTTGCCGAATAAATCATCAAGACAAATGAAAATCACATAATTCTGTTTTAATTCAGAATAAAAATGTCCTTTTTGCAGATAGTCCACGTCCATTAGACTCTGGTAATAACGGCAGCGCTGACGAAGCTCTTTGTAAAGTGTCGTCTGAATTTCAATGTCAAAGTCGCGGTTTGTGTCTGATGTGTGCACGTCAAGGCGAATCGCTTTTGCGTCAGGCCCCGCCTGCATTGTTTTTTCAGGCTCTGGGTATGACAACCGGTCAATTTTTATGTCCAGCAGAGTTTCAAGAACTGCTTTGCAAAGCTCCGGGTCTTCCATGATTTTTGCAAACATGAAATTGTCTGAACATTTTAAATCATCAAACGATTTTTGGGTAATTAAAGTTTCCATAATCAACTCCAGTTAATGTGTGTTTTCAGCACAGAAAGTGTGTTGATTATCTATTGAAAAAAAATGAAAATTTTTGTCAGTTTTATGAAATATTTTACAAATCCAAAGACGACGCCTGTCGTCTCTGAATAACGCTGTCGGCTTGTACCCGATAGCCTGCTTAGCTTGCAGCCTTTTGCAGAATGCTCAAAAGATGTGGACATGTTAACGCAAAAACATGCTATAATGCTCACTTAATGAATGTTATTGTTATTACACCGCCTTTGGTGCAGCTGAATGCGCCTTATCCGTCTGGCGCATATCTTGTTTCTTATTTTAAGAGTTTACAGAACAATGCTGTCTGGCACGATTTGAGCATTGAACTTTTCCATTCGATTTTCAGCAGAAACGGTTTGACAAAGCTTTTTGAATTGACCGAAAAAGATGCGCTTAAAATGGCAGCCAATGCAGAAAAAAACGGCGATGATAATTTCGCTTTTAACATACGGCGCTATGTAAGTACAAAAAATAGCTGGATTTTGTGGATTGACACAATCGTTGACATTTTATGCGGAAAAGCCCGCGAAAAAGAGCACCAGTTTTTGTTTTCGCCTTTTGCATCGCGCGGTTCTCGCATGGAAAATTTTTTATCAAGTCTGAATGGTGCGCCGTCTGTTGATGACGTCCGTTTTTTGTGTTCTTATGCGCTGGCAGATTTGTCAGATTATATAACAGCTGTTTTTGATTCGTCTTTTTCGCTTATAAGATATGCAGAACATTTAACGGTTGACGAAAGAGATTTTGCTTCAATCGAAAAAAATCTTGATTCGCCTGTTTTGACACACTTTTATAAGCCTGTGCTTGAAAAGGCATTCAAAGATTTATCATGCCCTGACCTTGTGTGCATTTCAATTCCATTTGCAGGAACTTTTCTTCCGGCTCTTTATACGGCACGATATTTCAAGCAGAGATTTAACGATAAAGTGTTTATAAGCATCGGCGGCGGTTTTGTTAACACAGAACTGCGCGAAGCAAACGACATCGCTTTGGAAAAATATATTGACGCAATTTCTTACGACAGAGGTTACGGCTCTTATAAAGCTTTAGCCGGATACTTTAAGGATAATGGTGAAGATAAATTATTCAAGCTGCGCTTATTTAAAAACGGCACCATAAGGGAACCTTTGTGGCATGATGTTGCATCTGAATCGTATGAATCAGAAAAGACTTCTGCAATTGTTCCAGATTATTCTGACATTGATTTTTCGCGCTATCCTAGAGTTTGCGATGACAAAAACGACATGCACAGGCTTTGGACGGACGGTGCATGGATAAAGGCTTATCTTGCGCACGGGTGTTACTGGCATAAATGTGCTTTCTGCGATACAAAGCTTGATTATGTGTGCGGTTATAAACTTGTTGAAGTTCAGCAGCTGTATGATTGTCTGCTTAAAACTGCAAAAGACAAAAATGTTTATGGCATTCATTTTGTAGACGAAGCTTTGCCTCCGTCTGCATTAAAGAAATTTGCACTGCTTAATGCAAAAAATCAAAATCAGCTTTATTTCTGGGGAAACGTTCGGTTTGAAAAAACTTTTACAAGAGATCTTGCTGCTTTTTTGAGCTGCTGCGGTCTAGGCGGCGTTTCTGCAGGTCTTGAAGTTGCAACAGGCGAGGGCTTAAAAAACATAAACAAAGGTACTGACATTGAAACGATTGTCAGTGCCTGCGCTGCATTTAAAGAAGCTGGAATTCTTGTGCATGCATATATGATTTATGGTTTCTGGTATGACACGCCGCAGACAATAATTGATTCAATGGAAACATTGCGGCAGTTTTTTGAAGCCGGGCTTTTAGACAGTGCTTTCTGGCATAAATTTGTGCTTACAGCAAATTCTACTGTCTATGCGCAGTGGCAGAATGGTGAACAGCCCGAATTAAATCCGGTTGAACTTAAAAATTGCAGTGCAGTATTTGCAAAAAACAACCTGCATTTTCAGGGCGAAAACAAATACGGCAAATTTGGTTTTCCTTTGGAAAAAGCGCTTGATTCGTGGATGCATGGCGAAAAACTTGAAATGAAAGTTACTAAATGGTTTGATTTTCCTGTTCCAAATCCGACTGTGCCAAAAGATTATATTGCAAAGTGCATTGAAAAATACGAAGCAAAATCTTCAGCCTTTGATGTTCAGTTAAAGCAAAATGATTTAGAAAACCTCTTCTGGCTTGGCAGCATGCCTGTTGTTTTAAAAGAATCTTCTGGAATGCAGACCATTTCATGGATTTATCTTGAAGAAGAATTTGCAGAAAATACTGCAAGAGAGATTACAGATATTTTAAAAGGCTTGGCTTTGTGTGCTTCGGAAACAGACAGAAAAAGTGCAATTGCAAAAATTAACAGGCCCGAAATTATTCAAAAATTAAAGAAATTTCATAATAAAGGACTTGTTCATCTTAAAATCTGAGCAATGTGCTCGTTTTAGTTCATTGCTTTATCTGGGTTTGTTATGATTAGCTTTTTTTGTGCTGCTGCAAGACAAAGTTCAAAGCGGTTTCTGTAACCTGTTTTGTCAAGCATGTTGTTCAGATGAAACCTTACG
>JAKSTS010000097.1 GCA_024402455.1 Treponemataceae bacterium | reverse complement strand
AGAGCCTTAAGACTAAAAGTTCTGTGTCTGTAAGATGATAGCTTGTCGTAAGCCCAAGTTTTACTTCTGGTGTTCTTTCTGTAACGATGTGTTCGCCGTTCATTGTTCTGTTGATGATGTCAAGAAAGCTTTCAGGGCTTCCGTCTTTGTACCAGAAACTGTCTGCACCGGCAGATTTTGCACGGTTTATAAAGCTGCATTCAACCATTGATGTAACAATGATGATTTTTATATCTGGAAAATGTTTTTTTATAACGGCAGCTGCTTCAAGACCACTTTCTTCATGTTCCGTGCAGACATCCATAAGGATTAAATCTACGTGATGAGCCATGCAGAAAGTTTCGGCAAGTGCTGCATTTGCAATGCCGCCGGCAAATGCATAATTTTTATTTGATGTTATGTACGAAGTCATGCTGTCAAGTACCATTTTCTGGTCTTCAACTATTAAAACTTGTGTCATCGTTTACTTCCTGCATTAAATTTATTTTGAGCATGAATTTTTGCTGTGTGTCTATTTCCATTTGTCCGCCTGCCTGTTCAATGCTTTTCCTTAAAGACGAAAGTCCTCCGCCTTCAATAACGGGCTGTGCAGGCGGCGTTCCGTTGTTTGTTATTTCTACTAAAATATGGTTTGTTTTGCAATCGCTGCAAATTGAAACGTATAATTTTGAAGCGGCGGCGTAGCGCACTGCATTTGTTGCACATTCCCTTACGGCAGAAACAATAAGATAAGATATATCTTTTTGAGGCGGCAGTTCGCCTGATAATTCAATTTCAATTAAGCCGTTTGCAGCAGACCGAAGTTCTTCGAGTGCATCTGCATATTCAATTTGTCTTGCAGCACCCTGCAGAAGTTTTACTGCACTTTCCCATTCGTTTATGATTGGCGTGCTGTCTTCTAAAGGCACATTTTCCGCTAAAATGCGCCGTGCAGAAATCAAGCTTCTGCCCATTGTATCATGTATGCGCATTTTCATGCTTAAAATTTCTTCTTCTCGTGTGGCTTCTACAACATTTGCAGAAAGTTTCTGAAGCTGCTGCTGTGCTTCTTTTAGTCTTTTGTTGTTCAGTTCAAGTTCTTTTTTGCGCAGTACAAGTTCTGTTACATCAACTGCTGTAATTTCAGTGTAACTGTTTTTGTTCTGGTCAAAAATCTGTTTCTTGTTGAATTTCCACGAAATGCCGTTATAAAGACAGACATTTTCTGGCTGTGTTGATGCATTGTTTATTGCAGTTTCAAATTCTTCAATTGATTTAAGACTGTGTCCGAGAATTGCTTTTGCAATTTTCTGCATTGTCATGTTGCACAGCACGAGCACACCATCTTCGTCAAAAAAGCAGATGCCGCTTGGCAGCTGGTCAAATGCTTCTTTTACAGATTTTTGTGTAAGTTTTTTTGTCTTTGGCGGTTTCGGCGGTTTTTGCTGTGTTTCTGGTGTGTTTTGCAGATTGAATGTCTGCCGTGTTTCGTTGCCGGTCTGTTCGCCTGATTGTGTCTTTACGTGTTTGTGCTGTTCAAAAAAATGGCTTGCAAAATTCTTTATTTTTTTAAGTTTCATTCTGCACCGCCTTGCAGCTTCAAAAAAATCTGAAAAATTCCGTCTTCGTCAACTTGAATCGTAATGTTTTTATCAAGAATTTCTTTTAAATCTTTTGCGGCGGCGGCTTCTATGCAGACAAAAAGGCTGCTGTTCGATTTATATACACGCACCATTATTGCAGAAAGACAATTGAACGAAGTTTCTATGACATATTCATAAAAATCAAATATTGAAGTTGCTGCCCACATCGAAAGTTTTTCGCCGCAGTTTACAAAACAGCCTGTGTTGATTCCAATTAATTTCAGGTTTTCCATCATTTCTTCAAAACACAGCTCTAAATCTCTTGCTTCAATTGTACCAGACTGCTGGCCGATAAAAATCAAATTGCTTCTGCGTTTCAAATATGCACCGAGCATAAGCATCCTGCAGAGTATCTGGCGTTTTTTTTCTGCATTCTGCTGCTGTTTAAAAGATTTTATAAGTTGTGCAAGCTTGTCAATTTCTGGCGCTGTCTGGCGGTGTATTTCATCATATAATCTGTTTTGTTCTGCAAGTTTCTGTATATGTTTTTGTGTTTCATAATTTTGCTGAAGAATGCGGTTTTCGCCCTGTAAAGATTCTTCTGCGTCTTTTAAATTTGTGAGAACTGTCTGCAGTTCAGAAATGTCTTCCTGCCAGATTACATGACCGCCTGGAATGGCTGCACCAGACAGTCGTATGCCGTTGTTTAAAACCAGCGGAGAAGTTTCTGTGCGTCGCAGAACTTTTGGCTGTACTGTTTCAACTTGCATTGAAGCAAGATAGCGCCTGTAAAAATTGTCAACAATTTGAACTTTTGCAGTTGAAGCTTCAAAAAGTTCATCGTAGTGCGAATTTGTTTGAATTAAGCCTGTCTGCATGCAAGTTTCAATAATGAAAATATAAAAAATGCATATAGTGCCTGTAAAATCATTTAAGAAAACATTTTTTAGAAAACTGCAGTTAAAGACATAAAGGCAGATATAAATCATTGCAAGAAAAATCAAGATAACAGGAAAAATTGTGTACTGTCTGTGTATGCATCTTATAATTGCAATTATTGCAAAACAGATGAAAAAAGATGCAAGAAGCAAAAATGCGGCTTTTTTAGAATAAGCTGAACTGCTGTTGAAGATGTTTTGATTTTTGCAGAATGTGCAGATGATTTTGTTTGCTATGATGGCAAAAATAAAAAAAAAGCAAGAAAAATGTGTTAAAAAGGTGCAGTAAATTGTCTTGTTTTTTTTTGCAGAATTTAATGAAAATAAAAAAAACATAAAGAACGAAACGAACATGATTGCTGGAACAAAAAAACAACATGAAAAAAACAGCGGCTGAAGTTTATAAAATTTTTCGCCTGCAAGATTTAATGTTTTTAGCAAAATCCAGACAGCCATCAAAAAAACAGTTGAGGCAATCAATCGCTTAATGGAAATGTTTGTGGTCCGTTTAAAAATTGATTTATACCAGAAAATCAGAATTAGTTCGAAAAATGCACCTGTTAAAAGACAGACAGAAAAACTGGCTTTTGTGTTTATAAAAAACATGGCTGCCTGACTTAAACATAAAGCAAAAAGCATGAGAAAGATTGTTATAAAAAATTTTTGACCAGTGCCTTTTAAGAATTTATTCATGCTTTTTTAGAAATGCATTTATTGAAGTTCCAGCCAGATTTGAACACTTCCAGCTTTGAACAAAATCTTCAACATCGTTTTGTGTGTTTAATTTGTGTACACTTATTCTTTGCGGATCTGCATTAAAAAGGTTAGTGCAGACCATTTTTAATGCGGCTTCTTCTCCAAGAGAGAGTTGTTTAGTATCATCAGTTTCTTTATTCAAATTATGGTCCTCGAAAAAAGTTTCTGTGCGCCACAGATTAACAGATTATATCATAAAACAGCGTCTTTTTTTCAAAAAAAAGTTGCAGCTCTATTGACACTTTTTTTCTTAAAGTATATATTACTTATCGTTCACTACGAACTTGCGGGGGTGGTGGAATTGGTAGACACGCTAGCTTGAGGTGCTAGTGGCGCGAGC
>JAKSTS010000096.1 GCA_024402455.1 Treponemataceae bacterium | reverse complement strand
AAGACAACTTATTGTACACTAGAAAATCTAAATTGCATATGGAAGGTTTAAAAATTACAATTTTTTTTGAAACTTTTTATCTTATTCTTCGTAAACAGAAAGATTTTATATTAATTCGACTAAATGTCGAGTTTTAATAAAAGTAATGTTAAATTCTGTCATGCTGAATTTATTTCAGCATCTTGACTATCGGGTTCGCGAATAGCGGATAGTTTTCGTCAGAAAACTATCATAACTTGTAGAAGAAATCGGCTTGAACCAGCGGGTCATCCTGAGCAAAGCGAAGGATCTGCTTTAAGAATTTGTACATTGATGAGATTCCGAACTAAATTCGGGATGACAGATCGTTTTTATGGTTTTATAACTCGAAATTTGTGCTAATTCTGCAAGCAAAATCTGATTGTTTTATAAAACATGAGCAAGCCATCTGTTAAAACAGATAACCTGCTCAAATAAAACCAGAACCACCAGATTTTTTAAATCAATGGAACAATGCAGAAACTTGAATTGTTTTTAATTCAAAACTGAAAGATAGCGGTCGCCTGTATCTGGAAGCAATGCAACAATAATGCGGTCTTTAAATTCTTCTTTTTTGGCAAGCTGCATTGCAGCAAAAAGTGCAGCACCAGAAGAAATGCCTGTTAAAAAGCCTTCTTTTTTGGCAAGCATTTTTGCAGTTTCAATTGCATCTTCGTCTGTTACAGGCATAACTTCGTCATAAACAGTGCGGTCAAGATTTGCCGGCACAAAATTTGCACCGATTCCTTGAATTTTATGTGCACCAGCCCTGTTCTGTGTCAAAAGTGGACTCGATGCCGGTTCAACACCGATTATGCGGATATTTTTGTTTTGTGCTTTTAAAAAACGGCCTGTTCCAGACAATGTTCCACCGGTTCCAATGCCGGCAACAAAAGCAGCAACTTTTCCGTCTGTGTCGCGCCAGATTTCGGGTCCTGTTGTCTGTTCATGTGCTTTTGGGTTTACAGGGTTATCAAACTGACCGGCAATAAAACTGTCTTTTGTGGCTGCAGCAATTTCTTCTGCTTTTTTTACAGCACCAGCCATTCCAAGAGAACCTTCTGTCAAGACAAGTTCTGCACCATAAGCTTTAAGCAGATTGCGTCTTTCAACACTCATTGTTTCTGGCATTGTAAGAATAACTTTTAAGCCATAACTTGCAGCCACAGCCGCAAGTCCGATTCCTGTATTGCCGCTTGTCGGTTCAATTATTACAGAATTTCTGTTTAACCGGCCGTCTGCAAAAGCTTCTTCAATCATTGCTTTTGCAATTCTGTCTTTTGCACTTCCGGCTGGATTAAGATATTCAAGCTTTGCAACAAGCTGCGCTTTTAATGAAAATTCTTTTTCTATATTATGCAGCGCCACAATCGGTGTATTTCCAACTAAATCAGAAATATTCTGTGCTATTTTCATTTGTTTCTCCCAAATTGCAGAAAATTTTAAGTCTTTCATTAACTATAATACAAAAAAACAACAAACTTTGACAGCACTTTTAATATTCGTTCTGGATTCAGGCAGACTTCATTTTTAGATAGTTTTTTTAGTTTAAAATCTGAAGAAAAAACTCTACTAAGTAAGCAAATCTACTACAAGTCCATTGAGTTCGTCAATTTTTGCAAGAAAAGCTATCTGGTCGTGCTGAGACAAAAGCACTTCTGCTGCAAGGTTCTCAAGTTTCTGATCTATAATTTTGACTTTAAAAATTATTTTATCTCTTGTAACACTAAGGCGACGCCGGAAAGTTTCAACTTCGTAGCTGTTTTTTACGACATAATTTACAAAATTTTTTACAGCTTCTTTATATTTCTGCATTTCTTCAGGAGTCTGGTTTTTGCGAAGATCTTCTCCGGCTGCATTTACATCATTTTTTAATTTTGCAACCGCTTCTTCATATGGAAGAGATTCAATGCTGGAAGTTTTTTCTGCTTTTAAAGTTTCTTCATTTGCTTCAAATGTTGCTCTGAGCAATGCAGAAAAATTCTGCCGCTTGGCAGCTTTTCTTGCATCAAGCTCTTTCTGTCTGTTTTTTGCTGCTGCCTCTGCTGCCGCCGAAAAATACAACGATGTTGGATCAATCATGTTCATTTTACAGCTCCTTAGTAAAAGCCGTCATAACCGCATTGATTAAGCATTGCATTTACGACAACCATTACTGGAATTTTCAAAAAACGTTTTAGAGCTTTTCGTCTTAGTGTAAATCTAAAAGTGCAACGGCTTAAGATGCGACATTATAACAGCTTAAAACTTGCATACATATTTAGATAGAGCTCTAAACTTATAATTACAACAACTTCGCAAGCTTATGATAACACAGAGAACGAGATTTTTCAAAAAAATCTCTAAAAATTCAAAGAATTTCCGAGAAAACACACTAAAAACGGAAACTTTCAGCATTTTTTAGCCGCAGTTATGAGTTTTTTAATGATTTACACAGACTGAGTTCATTTAACAGGCGTTCTGCCATGTATTTTTTTGCCTTATTTAGCCTGAATGTAGAGTTATGAAATCCATAGTTGTTCTTGCACTAACAAGACCCTAAAAACAATCTGTCATCCCGAATTTATTAGCCTTCGGCGGCTTTCAGCACGGGCTTCTTAATACAAGGGAGATGCTGAAATAAATTCAGCATGACAAAATAAATTTTACATCGCTTTTATAAAAACTCGACATTTGGCTATTTAATGGAAAAAACCGAACACTGCGCCCATAAGAATTGCAACAAGAGGCGAGATTTTTTTCTTTGCAAGCAGAATCGTGCACAGCACATAAAAAATTATGCATATCAAATCAAGCCCCAGAAACGGGTCTGCAAATGCAAACGAAGGCACGACCGAAATGCGGAAAACATTCCATGCAGCAACAGCAACAAGACCGGCAGAAACAGGGCGCACATAATCAAAAACTGACTTTACTATCAGCGTATTTTGATATTTTTCAAAAAATCTGGCAATTATCAGAATAATTATAAAAGACGGAAGGACTGTCGCAAAAGTTACGGCAACACCGCCCAAAACTCCATAAAATTTGCAGCCGATATAAGTTGCCATATTGATTCCGATTGGTCCAGGTGTTGATTCTGAAACAGCAACCATATTATAAAATTCAGCAGCATCAAGATATCCGCCATCAACTAAAGGTTGATACATTAATGTTATGGCAACCTGTCCACCACCAATCGTAAACAGCCCGATAAGAAAAAATGTCCATAAAAGATTAAGCAGCGTCATTTTTGTCCTTTTTAATTACATAAACTAATACACCTGCAAAGATTGCACCAATTATTACAAGAGCCGTATTTACATGAAAAAAAACAATAAGAACAAAACTTGCAGCAAAAAGCAGAACAGAAACTACAGATTTTGTTACGGTTTTCTTAAAACTCCAGACAACTTTTGTAAGCAAAGCTGCAACTGCAATATTTACGCCTGCAAGAATCTTTTTTACATAAACGTTGTCAGCAAAACCAGCAAGAAATATTGCAATAATTGAAATTATTATAAGAGAAGGCGTAACGACACCAATCGTTGCAAAAAGAGAACCCCAAAAACCGCCGCGTTCATAACCGATAAACGTTGCAACATTTACTGCAATAATTCCGGGTGTAGACTGACCAATCGTAAAATAATCCATAAGACGTTCTTTTGTAACCCATTTTCTTTTATCAACAAGTTCACGCTCAAGAATCGGCAGCATTGCAAGCCCGCCGCCAAACGTTACAAGACCTATCTTAAAAAAAAGAATGAAAAGACCAAATATTTCTTTTGCATTTTTGTTTTTTATAACCAAAACGCTGTTTTCATCGTTTTTGCTTTCATCAGAATCATTCATAGCCAAAGTATAGCGCACTCAATTTATTTTGCAAAGTAAGTCAAACAGTCAAAAGTTGCCTGCTCCATTATACATATACTGCTAGAAAGTTATCAGCGCATTTGCTATACTAGCAGAGCAGATGCAAAATGCGCCAATTTTGACGCTATGCTATAGGAGTTATTTTTTATGTCAAAGTATCCATTCGAATCAATTGAGCCAAAATGGCAAAAATTTTGGGATGAAAACAAAACTTTCAAAGCAACAGAAGATGAAAAGTTCCCAAAAGACAAACGCATGTATGTATTGGACATGTTCCCTTATCCTTCTGCTGCCGGATTACACGTTGGACACCCAGAAGGCTACACTGCAACAGATATTTATTGCCGTTACCTACGTATGA
>JAKSTS010000095.1 GCA_024402455.1 Treponemataceae bacterium | reverse complement strand
CAATATTCTTGTATTTTTGATTATTTCCAGCCTTATTCTGTTTTTTATTTTTTTACGCGAAGCTATTTCAAAAAATAAATTGAAACATGAAATTGAAAGGACAAAACTGGCGGAAGAAGAAACAGATACTTCAATGGCTTTGCTCGGCAAAGCCGTTTGCCATTTAGACATTGAAAAAAAGACATTTTCAATTGCAAAAGCTTTTGCAGTTGAAAAGAATATCCCGCAGTTTTATGAAAATGCCCCGGAAAGTATTATTGAATTTTCAAAAAAATTCATGTCGCCTGAAAATGTAGAACGCCATAAATTTTTTTACGAAGCAATTCTTGAAGGGCAGCCAAGCGGTTCTTCAACATTTCAGATAAAAACACAGAACAATGAAATTGTATGGAATCGATTTAGTTTTGTTACTGTTTTTCAGGATGAAAAACCGGCACGTGCATTAATTACAATTGAAGACGTAACAATCCAAAGAGAACGTTCTCTTATATACGAACGGTTTAAAAATGAAGTGCTTACGCTTGCACCGACCAAAAAACACCTTTATTTCAGTCTTGATGTAACAGACAATGTCGTTGATTCTCTGCCTGAATATATGAGCATATCTACGGTTAATCATAAAAACATGAAAATTGAAGAACTGGCAGAGCTTATGCAGCTTCAGACATATAAAAATAAAGATGGTGTAACTGCAATCGAACGGTACACCAGAAATAATCTGCTTGTTTTATTTGCTACGCAGAATTATGTTTCAGATGAAGACTGGTATATTGAACATGGCGGAAAAACTTTCTGGTTCAATTCAAATTTGCAGCTTGTTGAAGATCCGTTTAACCGTCATATTCTGGCACTTTTTGAAGTACGCAACATTACAGAAGAAAAAACAAAAGAGTTGAAATTCTGGGAGCAGTCAAGATACGATAAACTGACCGGTTTATATAATTTTGCAGCTGCAGAAGAATTAATTAGAAATAAGCTTGGAAAAAATGTTTCTGCTGCAATTCTGTTTGTTATTGAAATTGATAATTTCAATAATATTTCATCAATTTTAGAGTACGATAAGATAAATGATTTCTTGAAAAAATTTGCAGAACTTCTGCGAGTTACATTTGAAGAACCGGATATTGTTGCCAGCGTATCAATGTCGCAGTTCATGATTTATACAGAAAAAATAACGTCTGTGCCAATGTTTGAAAATGCACTGAGAGATTTGCAGAAAAAAGTTTCTTCGTCATCAATTTCACAGGAATATGAAAACTTTAAATTGTCCTGCAGTGTTGGTGCTGCACTTGTTACAGAAACTGCATACGATTTTTCTGTGCTTTTTAATCGTGTCGATTTAAGCCTGTATCATGCACGCTCTCAAGGCGGAAACATTTACTGTCTTTATTCACTTTCGCAGTTAAACAATAATTCGGCAGCTGAAACACGTCGCAATGCACTTATGATGCTTGAAAAAGGCGGTTATAGAAATTTGCCTGTCCCTGAAAATAAGCTTGCTGTTTCTTTTGAAGAAGTTTTTCAGTGGATTCTGCAGCATCATTTAATGCCTATAAGCGAAGTAACAATGCTTGACAGCCCTTACGATTTTTTGATGCTTGTAAATCCAGGAACTCATGTCATTGAATATGTTGAAATAAGCAGGCTCTGCAAAGACAGTAGTGAATTTGAAAGTTTGCGCGGCAGAAAATGTTATGAGCCTGTTTTAGGAAAAGGCAGAAAATATATCGATGAACATTCGTTCTGTGAAAAATGCACAAAATGCCAGCAGCAGGTTTCAAGTGTAAGGAAGATTTCATTAAAGCTGCTGAATCGTGACTATATTGTTTATGAGAAAAACATTATATATAACGGTCAGCCGATGCATCTGCAGGTTTTTAAATATGCAGCAGATTCTTCTGAAACGGCAACGGATCTTCTTAAACAGAATTTCTCAAATCAGGCTTTTGTAATATCATGCATGCAAACAGACAGTACTGCAGATGAAACGTCTTATATCGAAAATATACTTAAAAAGGTTTGCAACTTTTTTGGCTGCGAGTCTGGTTTTGTCTGCACCTTTGCAAATTCAATTGGTTCTGTCCGTTATAACATTCCGCAAAATCAGGCTGTACCAACTGCACTTGATATTTCACAGTCGCTTATTGACAGGTGGATTGAAAATTTAAATTCCAGTGCAATAGCTTTTATTTTTTCTACGGAAGCAATTAAAAATGAAAATGAAGTAATGTACGGTTATTTTAAATCACGCGGCATTACTTCGGTTGCCATTACACCGATTTTCTGTGAAAATGTAATAAACGGTTTTCTTGTGCTAAGAAACGGAAGTACAAATATGATAGAAATGCCGTTTATCTTGAATAATATTTCAAGAACGCTTGGTGTTTATGTAAGTCGCATTATCCGTGAAGAAGAAAGTGAATTGCAGTTTTTCTATGATTCTCTGACCGGATATTTAAATTTTACAGGTTTTCAGCGTGAAATAAAACGCATTTTTGACAAAAAAACAGGTGACAATTTTTCTTTATGGTACTGCGACATAAAGCGTTTTAAGTTCATCAATGATTCATTTGGTTTTGATGTAGGAAACAATTTTCTGCGTTATTTTGCTGATATCATTGCGTCAAATTTGAGCGAAAATGAAACTTTTTGCCGTGCTTCAAGTAACAATTATTGTCTTTTGCTGAGATATCAGAATATTAATGAACTTGTAGACCGTTTTAACCTTATGAACCGTAGTCTTTCTGAATTTTTTGAACGGTTTTATGAAAATTCTTACAGTGCAGAACTTGCTGCCGGTGTATATTTGTTTAATGTTGAAGACGGCAACGAAACTCTGGATGAAATGCTGAACCGGGCAAGCATGGCGCAGCGTAACATAAAACCGCTGCCTGGCAGCAACATTGGTTTTTATACAGAAAAGATGCGTGAACAGGCTTTAAAAGACATTATTCTTGAAACAGAGATGGATGCGGCAATTGAAAATGAAGAGTTTGAGATTTATCTGCAGCCAAAAGTCTGTATAAATAAAGATGCAGAAGGTTCAGAGCGTTTTCATGCAGAAGCTCTTGTGCGCTGGGTTCGCGACGGCGAAATTTTTGCTTCTCCAGGTGATTTTATTCCGCTTTTTGAAAAGTCTGATAAAATCATTGAGCTTGACCGCTATGTTTTCAAAAAAGCCTGCAAGATGGTGCATCGTTTCAGAGATGCTGGTTTACCAGTCAGTATTGCTGTAAATATTTCCCGTGTTTCTCTTCTGCATACAAATTTTGTAAGCACTTATGCAGATTTAATAAAACAGAACGGAATAAAAGATGGCGAAATTGAAATTGAGTTTACAGAAGGTGTTGCTGTAACAGAGCTTGAACCGCTTATTGAATTGATGAATGAACTGAAAAAACTTGGCTGCATATGCGAAATGGACGATTTTGGAGCAGGTTATTCTTCGTTAAATGTTTTGCAGCGTCTGCCTCTAAACGGACTGAAAATCGACCAGAAATTCTTCCTTGAATTTGATTCTGTAGAAAGACAGAAAGTTGTTGTTGCAAGCATACTTGATATGGCACAGCGCCTTGAAATGACAACAATAGCAGAAGGCATTGAAACAAAAGATCAGGTTGAAATGCTTAAGAATTTGAAATGTGACTATATTCAGGGATTTTATTTTGGAAAACCGATGAAAGAAGCTGATTACCTTAAATTTATAAGTGCATATTCGAGTCCGAAGTGTTCAATGCCGGAAAAAGCGCCGGATCTGCAGCCGGAACTTTTTTAGGTCTGTTCAGGCTGCTTAATTTGAATCCATTTTGCAGAATTCAGTTTCCATGTTATTAAATTTTCATTTTCAGTTATTGTATAGACTGCAATCTGAAATACTTTCATTGTAAATGTTTCATCTGCCTTTGTTGATTCTTTTGCTTTTTCCATCAGGTTTTTACTGTCTGTTTTTCCGTCTGTAATTTCTGCGGTTCCATACAGAAATTGCCCTGTTTTAAATAAAAAACTGCCTAAAAACAGGGTTTCTTCCGATAATAATGCTGAAGTTTCTTTGTTCAGACTTCTAAAAGCTCTAAAATGTTCAATATTTAGTGGCATAAGTTTTGGAACACAGTTTGCCGTATGGAAAAGTTTTTGATATTTAGATAATATTAAACTGTCTTGAGTTTCTGTTTCAAACTTTTCAAGCATGCAGAAAAAAGGTGCCGGTTTTATCAGCCGGGCTTCTTTGCAGAATTGATTTTGTTCTTGTGCCAGTTTTGATTGAATGTTTCCATGTGGAATTAGTGCTGCAATCTTGAATGTTTTCATTATTTGAAATATGCGCTTTTT
>JAKSTS010000094.1 GCA_024402455.1 Treponemataceae bacterium | reverse complement strand
TATATTTTTATTAATTTCATTGAATATTCAGAATGAGAGTCATGTATAAGTAAACCGATTTTTTTTATCTTTTGTGTCATAAAAAAAGACTACAACAAGTTATCAATAATGTCAAAAAAACTATGCGTATAAAGAAAATTACCTAATTTTCAGCAGAAAATTAAAGCGGCGGCAGCCTGTTTTAAGACCATTTCTTCAGGCAGAAAAACACAAGCCCAACAGGCAGTCAAACCAATTGCAAAAAAGCAGCTTAAACCCATTGGCTTATAAATTCTTTTACCAAAGACTGATATTCTGCAGGATTTATATAATATGATTCGCTGTGCGCTGCACCTGGTGCCATATAAAGTTTTTTGGGTGCTTTGCAGGCTTCATAATTCTGACTACCCATATAAGACGGAACAAAAGCGTCATTTTCGCCATGAATAAAGAAAACAGGAACAGAATCTGTTTTCAATGCGTCTAAAGTTGAATATTCTTTCAGTTTAAAACCGCCCAATATTTTTGCAAGAATTCCGGCAATTGGCAAAATCGGAAAAACAGGCAGATGATAATCTTGAACGAGAACCTTTTTCATAATTTCATATGGAGAAGTATAGCCGCAGTCAGCAATAATGCATTTGACATTTTCAGGCAGTTCAAAACCAGAAGTCATAACAACAGTGGCACATCCCATGGAATTTCCATGAAGGCAGACTGGCATTTGAGAACCTAATCTTTCATTTATATAAAAAATCCAGTTACGGCAGTCAAACCGCTCTTTTATGCCAAATGTTATATAAGTTCCACCACTTTTTCCATGCGCACGCTGGTCTGGCATTAAAATATTAAAGCCCATTTCATGATAAAATTTTGCAAATGCAGCATAATCACGGATGCCTAGACCGTGGAAACCATGAATTAAAAGCATTGTGCCTTTTGCAGACTTTTCACCATTTTCTGCCGGCAAAAACTGACCATAAAGCGAAAGCCCGTCAAAAGATTTTATAAAAACATCCTCTGGTTTTTTAGAATAAAACCAGTCTGCACCGTCCAAAATCACAGGATTATATTTCATAAGAGGAGGAAAATCTGTCTCTACAGGCTGCTCACCTTTGACACGTATAAAATTCGGTTTAAACAGCAGCAGAAAAACAACAAGAAAAAGCAGCACCACAATAAACAGACATGAGCATACGACAATCAAAGCAACGTTCATTTTTTCTCCTTGTACAAAACATGAAACGCAAATTCAAAACAAAAAACAGAAAATCACAAAAAGCACATAAATTCAGTTTTCAGCTTTTTCAATTTTCCACCGCAGGCGCAAAACTCCGTCTTTATAATCTGAACTTATAATGCGGAATCTGCCGATTTCACTTGTATTTTCAACATGTGCACCAATGCACAGACAAACATCGTAATTGCCGATAAAAACAAGACGAACCATTTCGCTTGCATCTTCCGGCAGACGTGAAAGGTCTGCAAGTTCTGCGGCTTCTTCTCTTGAAACAACTTTGCTTGTAACTTCAAGATTTTGCGAAATTATTTGGTTTACTTCGGCTTCTACAAGCGATAATGCTTCGCCAGACGGAACAGAAGATTCTTCAAAATGATAGTCGCATTTTGATTTTTTTTGCTCTATATGTGCACTAAATGCTCTGCCACAGCCAAAATGACGGCACATTGCCTGATTAAGGATATGTTCGGCTGTATGCATTGGTCTGCAATAATCTTTTTTAGGTGCATTTAATTCAGCATTATTTTCATTCATGCACAAATTATAGCATAAAATTCTGCTTTTGCTGTTTTACACAAAAATCAAGAGAAAATTATTTTACATTGAAGAAACCAACAGAAAATTTCAGCTTGTTTAACAGCAGACACAACACAAAATATGCAGATCTGCTGTCTTTTCCGTATAAATCAAAAAGTTAAAAACTGAAATTTTTAGAAATGACTAATGAATTTTTAACAAGCTTAATCTTGAAAAACATCTGTAAAATATCCGGAAGCAGAAACTGGTTCTCTGCCATAAAGATGGCGTGTACAGCCTATAAGCTGTGTTCTAAACATGGCAGTTCCTGCTATGCGTTCTTCGGCATTTACAACGGTTACAGATGTTGGTGCGACATAGATGCAGTGAAAAAGCTGTTCAGGCGAAAAACCGAGCAGATGTGAAAGAATTACAAAACTTACACCAAGATGACAGAAAAAGACAAGCGTTTTTTCATCCTGTGCATTTTTTCCGCGTTCACTTGGAATTGTGTGGTCAGTTTTATAAACTGCACCGCTGCGTACATAACCATGTTTTTCAAGAATTGAATCAATTCCGTTTTTGACTTCTGTAAAATTTTTTCTAACATCGCCTGTTTTCAAAAGTTCTGCATTAATCCAGTTGTCTTTATCATAAATCAACGGGTCTTTAGTCCACAGATCCGGCATAAAATCCCATGGAATACGGTCTTCCCCTGTTACAGGGTCTTTTACCCTTACATAAAATTCCTGAAGCCAGTCCAAAGTTGTTGCAGTACGGTTTATTTTCTTAAGTGAATAAGAAGCCGTTTCCTGTGCACGTCCCAAAGGAGAACAATAAAATTCATCAACTTTCCATGAAGCAACACGCTCAGCAAGCAAAGCTGCTTCTCTTCTGCCCTTCTCTGTCAAAGAATCATTAACATAATCAGGGTCGCCATGCCGAATAAAAATTAAACGCATAAAAGAAAAATACAATAACAGCAAACTATTTTCAAGATTTTTATTTTTTAACGGTTGAACTAATAAGGGAAAGGGCAACCATTAATCATGGTTTTCGCAAAGATTTAATCACATATCTTGGTCTGGTTTGGCGAAAGAACATCAGCACAGCTGATAGCGGCGAGATTTTGCATGTGCGCATCTGCTGTACTTTGTGCAACTAGTGCGCCATGGACGGCGCACAAAGCAGAGAAGTTTTGTGAAAACAAAACTTCAAGTTACGAAATTGCACGATGCAATTTCGTAACACGCAAACTAGCGGCTATTCGCGCGAGCGAATAGCCGCGCCCTAAGAACCGCAGATAGTTCACAATTCTTGAGTTTGTTCTTTGCGGCAAGAGCTTTTTAAGCTTAAATTACTGCACAAATTCAAGGCGGATGCCTTCGGCTTCATTTGTCAAAATCAACTGGCGTGTTTCAAGCGTATTTTCATTTTGAGACGGCAGAACCTGCAGATAAATTTTATTACACAACTGCAGCAGCCTCAAGAAATTTTCTTCAGATTCCATTTCATCATCATCGCCAACCATTGAAGTTACAGCAATTGTTCCGCAGAAAAAATCTTTTTCAAAAATGTCTGCCGTTCCGCTAAAAAGATTTATGCCGGCAGAACCATGCAGGGCATTTCTCGGCTGTTCAGGCAGCACAATTTTCATTTCGCCTATTATTTTATATGTATCATCTGCGTCACACATAGACTGCAGAAACCATTCTCCGCAAATGGACGGCCTTATGCTGTTTGCATATGGATCCGGCACATATTTTTTTGTCTCGCACGAGACCAGCAGCAAAACGACAGTAAAAATTACAGACAATTTAACAAACTTATTCATATTTGCACCTCAGATTAAATTTTATTGCAGCTTTTGTTCTGCAAAATCTATATTCTATATATCGATTTTTTTTGAAAATTTTTGTCAGCTTTTGAAAAAATAATCTTAATTTCTGCACATTCTGTACGGCATTTCTGTCAAAACTGAATATCAGAAATGTTTCCAGAAAAAATTCCGCTTTGTTTCATTTTTTCATTTTATTGATAAAACGTTGCATAATATTGCGCTATTGACACAAAATGTTGAAAAACATACAATTCAGTATAATTTTATAGATAGGAGAACTATAACAATGGTTAGAGTTGCTATTAATGGTTTCGGCCGCATTGGTCGTCTCGCTTTCCGTCAGATGTTTGAAGCTGATGGTTATGAAGTTGTTGCAATCAACGATCTTACAAGCCCGAAGATGCTCGCTCATCTTCTTAAATATGATACTGCACAGGGTGGTTTCTGTGGTAAATTCGGTGAAGGAAAACACACTGTATCATCTACAGACAATTCAATCATCGTTGATGGAAAAGAAATCAAGATTTCTGCAGAAAAAGATGCTGCTAACTGTCCATGGGCAGCAAACAAAGTAGACGTTGTTCTTGAATGTACAGGTTTCTACTGTGCAAAAGACAAGGCAGCTGCTCATATCACAGCAGGTGCTAAGAAAGTTGTTATTTCAGCTCCAGCTGGAAACGATCTTCCAACAATCGTTTATAACGTTAACCACAAATCACTCAAGAAAGGCGACAATATTATTTCTGCTGCTTCTTGTACAACAAACTGTTTGGCACCAATGGCTGATGCATTGAACAAATATGCTGCTATCCAGTCTGGTATCATGTCAACAATCCATGCTTACACTGGCGACCAGATGATTCTTGATGGTCCACAGAGAAAAGGTGACCTCCGCCGTTCACGCGCTGGTGCTGCAAACATCGTTCCAAACTCAACAGGTGCTGCAAAGGCTATCGGTCTTGTAATTCCTG
>JAKSTS010000093.1 GCA_024402455.1 Treponemataceae bacterium | reverse complement strand
ACACTATCTAATTTCTTAACACGCAATCTCGCCGCTAGTCGCGCCAGCGAATGGCCGTGCACAACCCCAAAGCGAAGCCGAAACCGTTGCCCAAAAACTCTGCTTCCGTTATACTTTTCTTATGTTTAACAGCATTTATGGCACGGTTAGTGCAAAAAAGCCGCAGATGCTCATGCTTGAAACAGGAAGCGAAGATACTGGAATTATTGAATGGTGTTTTGCCGTAAGTGATTCTTCGCTTGATGTTTTTCCTCACGTCGGAGAAAAGGCGCGGGTTTATGCATGGCTTCAGCATAAAGAAGACGGAATGAACCTTTTTGGTTTTGCATCAGAAAATGAAAGAGACACTTTTTTTGATTTGATGAAGGTTGACGGTGTCGGACCAAAAGCGGCTTTGAAAATTCTTTCCAATATCAGTGCATCTGGCCTTGCAGCCGTTCTTGACGAAGGTGATTTAGCCCGCCTTGAAAAAATTCCTGGAATCGGAAAGAAAACTGCCCAGAAAATGCTGCTTGCTTTAAAAGGCAAACTTACAATTCAAGAAGATATAGTCCGTGTTCCGGCAAAGAATCTGTCTCCTTGGCAGGATGTTATGAATGCTTTGTGTAACATGGGTTATGATAAACGTGATGTTGAACCGCTTATAATCCGCCTTTCAACTGAAATTGATGCAAATCTCAGCAGAAAAGAGCAGGAAGATATGTTTTTCCGCCGTGCAATAGTGGAGCTTGCAAACTGATATGTCTGATTTTGATGATTCTCATATTGTACGACCAGATTTGAACGTGCAGGATGATAAAGAAGGGTCGCTTCGCCCGAAATTTTTGACTGAATTTCAGGGACAAAGCCATATAAAAGATAATCTTTCTGTTTTTATTGAAGCTGCAAGAGAACGCGGCGAAGCAATGGACCATCTTTTTTTAATTGGTCCGCCTGGTCTTGGCAAGACAACTCTGGCACAGATTACGGCACACGAGCTTGGCGTAGACTTTAAGGTTACAAGTGCGCCTGCTTTAGACAAGCCTAAAGACCTTGCAGGCATTCTTTCAACTATTACAGAACGTTCCGTGTTTTTTATTGATGAAATTCACCGGTTAAAGCCAGCAATTGAAGAAATGCTTTATATTGCAATGGAAGATTACGAGCTTGACTGGATAATCGGGCAGGGACCTACTGCACGGACTGTCCGTGTGCCGATTCCAAAATTTACGCTTGTCGGTGCAACGACAAAAGCCGGCGCTGTTTCTAGTCCACTTATAAGCCGTTTTGGCATTGTGCAGCGTTTTGAATTTTATACGATAGAAGAATTAACAGACATTGTCTGCCGTTCTGCTTCTATTCTTGCCGTAGACATTGATAAAGATGCGGCAACTCTTGTTGCTTCGTGTTCACGTGGAACTCCTCGTGTTGCAAACAGAGTTTTGCGCCGTATGCGCGATTTTGCACAGTTTTATCAGGATGAAGCTTCAAAAGTGCCGCACATTACGCTCAGTATCGTAAAGTCTGGCTTAAATAAACTTCAGATTGATTCTCTTGGGCTTGAACGTTATGACCGCGAAATATTGCGAAGCATAATCGAAAATTTCGGCGGCGGGCCTGTTGGTGCAGAAACTCTTGCAATTTCAATTGGAGAATCAATTGATACTCTTGAAGATTATTATGAACCTTATTTGATTCAGTGCGGGCTTTTGCAGCGCACGCCAAGAGGGCGAATTGTAACGCCAAAAGCTTATTCTCATCTTGGACTTGAAGGAAAAATGAAACATGAAAACGAAAGACTTTTATTTTGATTTGCCGGAATCGTTGATTGCGCAGCATCCGTCTGGAGAACGCGGAAAAGATAAACTTATGTGCCTTGACCGCTATTCAGGTGAAACTAAAGACTGCCTTATGAAAGATTTGCCAGACTTGATTGAAAGCGGCACTGTAATGGTTTTTAATAATTCACGTGTAAGGCGTTCAAGATTATATGCAATGCCTGTTGCAAACGAAAATGCGCCAAAAGGAGCAGAGCCTGCAACAAAAGAAGTTGAATTCCTTGTTTTGCAGTGCTTGAATTTTAAAGGTTACGCACCCGGAACTGTCTGGAAATCTATGACGAGAAATGCAAAAAGACAGAAACCAGGTAAAAGTTTCTGCTTTAAAGACGGGTCAATTGCCAGAATCATTGAAAATCCGCTTGATGAAGGCACAGAATTCAGAACATTGCATTTTGACCATGCTCTTGATGAAGCATGGTTTGAAAAAAACGGACATATTCCGCTGCCGCCTTATATTAAAAGAGAAGATGTTGACGAAGATGCAGAAAGATATCAGACAATTTATGCAAAAGAAACTGGTTCTGCGGCGGCGCCTACGGCAGGGCTTCATTTTACAGAAGAAATGCTTGAACGGTTAAAGGCCAAAAACATTGAAATTGTTTATATAACGCTGCATGTCGGCTTGGGTACTTTTCTGCCTGTCCGTTCAGAAAATATTGAAGAGCACAAAATGCACGAAGAGCATTTTTATGTTTCGGATGAAGCTGCTGAAAAAATTGAAAAAGCTAAGAAAGAAGGGCGCCCGGTTCTTGCTGTCGGCACGACTTCTTTGCGTACGCTTGAATCTGCATGGGACGAAGAACTCGGCGGCTTGAAGCGCGGTGAGCAGGATACTTCAATTTTTATTTATCCGGGCTATAAATTTAAAGCTGTAGACAAATTGTTTACCAATTTTCATACGCCAGAATCAACTTTGCTTATGCTTGTTTCTGCTTTTGCCGGAAAAGACCATATTATGGCTGCTTATCAAAAAGCAGTGCAGAATGAATACAGGTTCTTTTCTTATGGCGATGCAATGATTATAAAATAGATTTAAGACAAAACACAGGACTATTCACTTTTGCGGATAGCCCTGTGTTTTTATTTACGCAGTTTTATTTTTAGAAATTAACTTTCTCTGCATGGCGTCTCTAAAAACTGAAATTTTTAGAACCGCCGTCTACAAGTTTCAGATGCACGTCTTTAAGTTCGAGTCCGTTTTGAGCAAAAAAGAATTTTACAAGAACATATTTTGAGAACAAGCCGAGTTTCTGCTTTATTGGCTGCCATTCTCCGTTTGTTCCGTTCCATGTCAGGCTTGCTACAGGAATTCCATTACATACAATGCTTACTGGAACTTGTGCAACGTCGCCTGCTGCCGTGCGTCCTGTAACAGTTACATCATAAAAGCCTGTTGATGCAGCATCTACTGCAAATGTAAACGACGTGCCTCGTTTTACTTTTACAGAAGAAAGGTCAACTGTAAGTTCATCTCCAAGCTTAAAATATTCAATTTTTGTCTGTTCGGTTTCCTGTGACTGCGGTCTGTTGATAATTTCAACCGGCGCATTTGTTTTTGTAAAACGCTGCTGTGCTCTTGAATGCATGACAAAGCGAAGAATGTTTTCTGCACAGCGCAGAAGTTCTGCTCTGTCGAGCGTGCCGTTTTTTAGGCTTGCTTCAAGGTTGTCGTTGTGCAGGTTCTGTTCGCTGTCTGGTGTAACCATATAAAGGTCATTCTGTGCACGCACCATTGCGGCAAAATTGTTTTTTGTCTGAGGTTCGCCTTCGTCATTAAGGGAAGCCCACCAGTCTGTCATTGTAATGCCGGTAAAGCCCCATTCATGGCGCAGAATTTTTGTTACAAGGTCATAGTTTGAACCTGTCCAGATGCCGTTTACAGCGCCGTATGTCGTCATGATTACATCAGCCTGTGCTTTTTTTACGGCAATTTCAAAGCCTTTAAGATAAATTTCCCTTAAAGCCCGTTCGCTTATAACTGAATCTACGACAAGCCGTCCGTATTCCTGATTGTTCCCGCAGAAGTGTTTTAATGAACCGGAAACACCTGCCCAATGTAAACCTCTGATGACAGCACTTGCAAATTCGCCGCTTACAAGCGGATCTTCTGAAAAATATTCAAAATTGCGGCCGTTCAACGGATATCTGTGGATATTCATGCCTGGTCCAAGCAGAATATCAATGTTGTTGGCTGCCATTTCAAGACCTGTGTGCTTGAACAGTTCAGTTGTAAGTTCTGTGTTGAATGTACATGCAATCATTGTGCCGTTTGGCATGCTGAATGCATGAACACCACTGTCGAGCCTTAGTCCTGAAGGACCGTCTGTACAGCAGCCGCATGGAACTCCTTTTGACTGTAGTGATTTTGTAACACCGCCAAAAGCTGCGGCTGTTCCGGGTGTAACTTTTGGGCTGCCCATTCCTTCGCCGCGCACAATTGAAATAAGGTCTTCGTCTGTAAGCTGGGCTAAAAAATCCGGCATGCTTATTTTTCCGTCTAACACGCCCTGCAGTGGAACAATGTTCGTTTCAGCAGTTTTTTCCTGCGGATAGAACATTTTAACCATATCAAGGGCTTTGCTGCGGTGTTTTTTCTGTTCCATAGGTGAAGCTTCGAGTTTTTCAAGCTTCATCTCTATCTTGCTGCCGTTTGCAACAGGCTTAAAGCGTTCAAATGAAAAAACAGGAGAAAGTGCTTTGCTTAGTTTTTCTGTAACAACTGTTTCTGTAATGTCGATTGTTCCGGCTTCACTGCAGTTTCTTACTGAATCGCCTGCAAAAAATCTGTATGTGCCTTTTTCAATTACAAAACAGCTTAAATTGCCTGTTTTATTTGTATCATCAAAAGATGCAATTTCGCTTAATGGAATTTCAAAATCGATTGTTTCAGATTGAGAAGGCTTTAGTTCTTTTGTTTTGGCAAATGCAGCAAGAACACGGGCGGGCTTGCCTAAAAGTCCCTGCGGCTGTTCAACATAAACCTGAACAACCTGTTTTGATGCAAAACTGCCT
>JAKSTS010000092.1 GCA_024402455.1 Treponemataceae bacterium | reverse complement strand
TGATGAACTGCTTCTTGGCAGCGATGGCCTTGATGCGCTTAGAGAAGATGAATCTGAAAACGAACCTTCTCCAATTGATTTTGATGTTTCGGATGAAGACTTTTATAAAAACGAAGATGATTTTGATTCTCTTGTATTAGGCAAAGAAGACGATGTTCCTATTGATGTAGATCCTGCTGCAGAAGAAGAAACATATAATCCGTTTACTCCGTCTGGTTCTTCAGGCAGAAAACCAAACGATGTAATGGAATCTGAAGAAGTTTGCGAACTTAGCAATGAGCCTCAGCGGCCGGCTTCTAATCAGCCGTATCCGCCGCCACCTCCTCCACAGTATTATCCGCCGCAGCAGCCGCAGTATATGCCGCCGCCACAGCCGCAGCAGCCGTATACACCGCCAAAATCAGATTTTCCTCCTTTGCCGCCTCTGCCAAACTTGAATAAAGAAAAAAAGGATTTTACGGCAGACAATCTTGCTCTTGATGCAGCTTTAAATCAGGCAATTGACAGCAAGTTTATGCAACTTGCTGAAGATGCACCGCCAGAAATTGAAGAAGCAAAAGCTGAAGAAACCGGTGAAGAAATTGAAGAATCAGCTGGTGCAAAAAAACGCCGCGAATTGAGGGCTGCAATCAGAAAAGCTTTGGAAAAACTTCGTGAAACAAGCATTGAAAGAAGATCTCCAGAACAGGTTTCAATTGCAGATATGTTCTCTTACATGCGCGGTTTGTGCAATTATCTGCCGCAGCCTAAAAAGTCACTGTTCCTGTCAAGCGAAGAACGTGTTCTGCTTGAATATGTTATTAATAAACTGAAAAGTTCTCCGGGGCTGTTTGATCAGACTGTAGAAGTTGTAAGAGTCATCAAAGAAACAGATGATTCAGAAGACAAAGAAACAGAAGAAGCTGAAGAGTCTGAAAAACAGGACGAGGAAGAAAAGCCTTCTCCAAAAGAAATTTGCGATGCAATGGTGTGCCTGCAAAATATGGCAGAAGAATCAATGGAAGATAAAGAGCTTGTGTCTGCTTTGGGCGCAAAAGTGCGCAAAGTTTTGTCTCGTTTTGACGAAGAAAACGTTAATATTTAAAGAAATTTGCAGAACCTGCAGCTTTTATAAAGCTGTTCTGCTTTTTCTTTTATAAAACCAAAAACACCTTTCGATTGAATGTTTCAATTCAACTGAAAGGTGTTTTTTTATGCGGTGTGCATTATTGTGCAAAACGGTATTGATAAAGAAAAGCTGATATTTTCAGTCTGATAAACTGGTTGATGTTTGTCTTAAAAATTCTGTCATCAAGCTGCTTTTATGTATTTGAAAAATTAAAAGATATCGAAAAAAAATCTTTAACATGCTATAAAATGTGCATGCAGACATTAGCGCCAATAAAAGAATATGCAAAAAATCATGCAGTGCCCATTATGAAAGACGAAGGCATTGAATATATCTGCAATTATATAAAAATGCACAACATTAAGCATATTCTCGAAATTGGTTCTGCAATCGGCTATTCGGCAATTCGGTTTGCACAAGTTTCAGATGACATTTTTGTAACGACAGTTGAAATAGATAAAGAACGATATGAACGGGCTGTTCAAAATATAAAAGAATTCGGCTTAGAAAAACGCATTTCAATTTTTTTAGAAGATGCACTCAATTTTGAAACTTCGGAAATGTTCGACTTGATTTTTATTGATGCAGCAAAAGCCCAGTACATAAAATTTTTTGAAAAATATAAGCGCAGTCTTGCACCGGACGGAGTTATCGTCAGCGACAATCTGTCGTTTCATGGCATGGTCGATGACCCCAAGTTAAAATGCAACCGCAATACTGTCATGCTCGTAAAAAAAATCAGAAAATACGTAACATTTCTGCGCGAAAACAAAGAATTTGAAACCCAGTTTATAGATTGCGGTGACCGGATTTCCATAAGCCATAAAAAACTACAGGACGTTCCGTTTTTAAATGAAAATTGCTAAATGAAGTGCGGTTTACTATAATAAAGATACCTGGTCTAAATTGATGCAATTGTAAGCCTTGCAAAAAAATAAAAATTTGTGGAATGAACGCAGTGAACATTTATGGTGATTACAGAATAAGCAGAGTTGGATAAAAAGCGGAGAAAACTTTAAAAATGGAATATATTTTTACAGAACGGTGCCATTTAATGTGTCCGAATATGTGTTTTGGCATAAGTTGCGTTATTAACGACACTTTAGACGAAACAAGAATTAAAAACACAGCAGAAAAATTAGCACAGGCTCATCCTTTTTTGCGTTCAACTTTAGGTTTTGAACAGAAAACAGATAAATATTTCTATAAAGTTTCTGAAACTTCAAAAATTCAGCTGTCAGTTATGCCGGACGAAATTTGCGATATGAATGACAGCAAAATTATTGCAGAATATAATCGTCAGACTTGCTTTGAATGGGATCTTTTTCAGCATGGGTTTTTAAGGCTTTTTGCGTGGAAATTTAAAGAAAAAATGTGTGTACTTTTTGTTTTTCACCATTTGCTGGCGGACGGAAAAGGTGGCTTGCAGCTGGTCGAACAGTTTGCTGACTGTTATTGTACTGGAAAAAGTATTGATTTTGTTTTTGAGCATCTGATAACTATAGATGACCTGCCGGTAAATTCAAGATTGCCGTTGGTCAGCCGTTTGCTTGTAAAAAAGCTTAACAAAAGCTGGGCAAAAGAGAAAAACAGCCTTGCTTACAGTGAATATCTTTCTCTTGTTAATTCGAGTTTGCCTAAAGAACACTTAAATTATTCTTTTAATAAAATTGAAGGACAGAAATTTGCAGAAATTCTGGAAAAATGTAGAGTAAATAATGTTACTGTAAATGATTATCTGCTTGCAGAGATGTTTTTAAAAAATGATATTTCAAAAGTAATAGTTGCATGCGATTTAAGAAATACTTTGCCGCATTACAAAGCCGGTTCTCTTGGCAATTTTTCTTCGGCTTTCAGCATTAATTATAAAGCAGATAAAAGCGGTCTGTTTGGCAATGCAAAAAATATTCACAATCTTGTATTAAAAAAAAGAAACAATATGAAAGATTTGTATTTGATTCTTCAATTTTATGCAAATCTTAATGCCCAAATTATTGATGCGGCTTTTGCATCTTCAAAAGAGCTTTTTAACAGTAAAACTGCAAAATTTGCAGGCGATTCTATATTGGGCTACAAAAACTGTTCGGGTTTTAGCATTACAAACCTTGGCAAAATTGAAAGCCAAAATATTGTTTCTGCGTGTTTTATTCCGCCTGCATCTTCTGCAATAAAGAAAATACAAGGCGTTTTAACGGTAAACAATTGTTTAACCGTCTGCACTTGCGAAAGGGTGTAGAAGCAAATTTATTGCAGCTGGTGTGCAAAAACGGAAAATTTATATGAGTGATTTTTTTGACATATACATAATTAAAAATACCCGCAAAAAAGCAGAAATAACTGCTTTTAACAAAAGGTTTCTTGGCACTTATAAAGAAACGGCTTCAGAATACGAAATTCCGCAATATTCTGAAAACCCCGAAAAAGTTTTTGCAAAAGCAGATGAATTATTGTCTTATTGCGAAACAAATTTAGATGCTAATCATGCTGCTTACTGGGAAAGTACGATAAACGGTTTATATTCAGAAATTTTTTATACGAAAGATGGTTTTACAGTTTTTGGCTTATCAACAGAAGACGAAACAAAATGCGATTCTCTGTTTAAAGAAATGACTGGCTTTTTAGGCTGCGACTTTGGATATATAACGGCGGAAACACCTGCACCAGATTATTTTGAAAAATTTACAGAATGCATGCTTTCTGAACTGAAGCATGATAAAAAATATGCAGATTTGCTTCCCGAAAACAAATTTGATAAAGAAAAACTTCTGAAAATCAAAAGGTCTGACATTGAAAAAGACAGAATGCTCTGTTATGGTTTGTTGACATGGTGCCGCGACATAAACTGGCCGGTTGCAAAAGAAATCGTAAAATTGATGCAGAAACCTGATGAACTGATTCTTTCATGCATAAACACAATTTTAAAATTTGACGATGAAGACTGGAATTTTTGTCTGACAGATTTCATTCTGAAAGAAAAGCCTGTATAAAAGCTGACCGACTTAAAAAATTGTGCAGATATTTGCTGAAGGAGAGACGGCAAGATGAAAAATCTTGAAATTGTTGAATATTTAAAAAAGAACATTACGCCTCATAAAAACTCTATATGCGGAAATGAATACAGGACGGCAGTTTATCTCAAAAACGGGGTTTATATTCCGTGTGTTGTTTTTTCAAATGCAGATGCTCTCATTGATTTATTTGAAAAACGGCTGGATGAAAAAAAGATTGGTGTTAAAGATTTAACAAAATCGTTTTTTATCAATAAAAATATCGTCAATTCTACAGATATTGAAAAAATTGAAGAAAGCAGAAATGCAATGCCAAAAGAACTGCTTGAGCAGATAAAAGGCGAAACTTTGATGAGCTGGACAGGATTCGTTTTGAAAATGAAAGACGGCAAATGTTTTAACTTTGGCACGTCGTTTAGTTTTTCGTTTTTTGAACTTCCTTCCGGTTATGATTTTTCAGATGTCGAAGAAGTCATCAATCATTCTTATGTAAATGAAAATGGAATACAGGAATATCGAAAGCACAGACTGACAGACCTTCAAGATATAAAGATTTATCATGCAATGGATTTTTTCAATTGTTATGTAGAAAATCTGTAATTTTATGTTTTTAAGGAACCGGCAAAATGGAAAGTGAATATCTAATAAAAAATGATACAGTACTTGTCGCAGGGTGTAAAGATTATCCTGCATTCTGGGCAGAAATGAAAAATCATCCTTGTGTCAAGAAAATGCATTTGCAGTTTGGAACAATGCCGGACTGTTCTGCATTCTGCGAACTTGCAAATCTTGAAGAACTGCGCCTTTTGTATTTGAAAAAGCTTTCTGATATTTCCGACATTGCAGCATTAAAAAAGACTTTGAAGCATCTCTGGTTTGAAACTGGAGCCGGCAAAACGATTGTGGACTGGTCGCCGCTTGCTCAGCTTACGGAACTTGAAGAGCTTGTAATTAGCAATAATGCAGTTATTTC
>JAKSTS010000091.1 GCA_024402455.1 Treponemataceae bacterium | reverse complement strand
TTCTTTTTTTTTGACTAATTCAAGCCGAAACCTGCACAACCTGTCACCCTGAACTGGTTTCAGGGTCTGCAGACAGGGGGGGTGTCCAAATAGTTTAATACATAATGTCATCCTGAATTTAGTTCAGGATCTATACGCTATATATAGCATAGATGCCGAACTAAATTCGGCATGACAATTCTTTTTTTTTGACTAATTCAAGCCGAAACCTGCACAACCTGTCACCCTGAACTAGTTTCAGGGTCTGCTCATAGACCCCGAAACAGGTTCGGGGTGACACTTGTACAAGTTTTACTAGTTTGCGCAAGCAAACTAGAAGCTTTCTGTGCTAGCGAATAGCCGGGATGCCGAAATAAATTCGGCATGACAATCTGCACAAGCCTTGCGAGTTTTTGCGTTAGCAAAAATCTCGACGCTATCTGCGCAGCAGATAGCCGGGAACATACTTAGTCCCAGTTGGAATTGGAACTATTCCAAACAACACTACCAGGGAAACCGCCTGGACTGCCGTCAAACCACGTTGCCATAGAACCGTTGTCAAATGAATCAGAACCACCATAAGTAATATCATTCGGATAGAGCCAAAACATAATCTCGTTATTTGAATCAAAATTTATGCCTTTAAATGCATTTTGACCGATCATGCTGACAGATGACGGAATTTCTACGTTTCTTAAGTTGCTGCAGTTTAAGAACGCATTTTGATCGATAGTTATAACACCATCCGGAATTGTTACAGTCTGCAAAGCTGAACAGCCCGAAAAGGCGTTTGTTCCAATCGATTCAACTCCAGATGGAATGTCTATAGCCTGTAATTGACTGCACAAAAGGAACATACCATCATTTATATACTCAAGTTCAGAATCAGACTCAAATGTTACGGTTCTCAGAGATGTACAGTTAATAAAGACACCCTCCCCGGTAGTTGCAACAGTTTTCGGAATGGTTATCTGTACCAGGCTTGAACAGTCACTAAATGCATTGTCACCAATTGTTGTAACACCAGACGGAATGGTTATCTGTGCCAGGTTTGAACAGCCATTAAATGCATCTTCAGCAATTGTTCGAAGATTGGAATTTCCAGAAAAAGTTACAGTTGTAAGACTGCTGCAATCGTAAAATGAAGAATCATCAATTATTTCAACAGAAGCAGGAATGGTTACAGAAGTTAAAGTTGTACTGCTTTCAAATGCTCCGAAGGCGCCACCAGAATTGATTTTGGTTATATTATTCGGCAATATTATGCTTGATATTCTGTTTACACTGTTCTGGTCCATAACATTCTTAAACTCATTTGTATAAGTATCATTATGATACCCGGAATCAGCTAAATTAAGTTTAATTGGTTCATTATCTAATCGTGAAGAAATTACAATTGTTGAAAAAGAAACAGATGATGGAATTGTAAACGATTCACCGTTCTGGCATGCAGAAGAAAATGCAAGTACATCATTATCTACTGTGTATTTTTCAGGAACTTTTGCTGCAATAAGGTTCATATCTCCAGAAAAACCTGTAATTTTTCCATTTGAGGCAACTGTCTGTCCGCCTATATTCCAGCCTGCAAGAGGAAAATCAACAGAAGTCGAAACGCCACAGTTTTCCGTAACAGGGTCACTACCAAGTTTGCTTACTGGAAAACCTTCGCTTGCATAGAAATATTCTGTTGCTGTCCCACTAGTTGCTGGTGGATAAAGCGAACCACCTTCAGGGAGAGCAATGTTTATTTTATACGGGTGTTGCAGTGTGCGGCGGTCGCCGCTTACTACATATCTGCCCGGTCTTGCAGAATTTTCTCCGCTTACATAGACATCAACTGAATATGTGCCGTCTGCCGTTACTTGTGCTGTAAGCACTGCAAGCAGTTCTTCTGCTGTGTTGTATCTTTGTCCGTTATATACATAATAGTCAACGTCAAGGCTTGTTCCGCCTGTCAGCACAAGATTGCTGGCTGGTGCACCAAAAGAGCTTTTTTTGCCTTTTCCGCCCCAGCCGCCTGTGCCGCCGTTTCTCAACTCGTTTTCGGGCATAAAAAGCGAAGCACTGCCGCCGCCACCGCCGCCGCACGAAACACAGACTGCCAGAATTAAAAATAATGCAAAACAAGATAAAAATTTAGAAATATTTTCTTTCATTTCAAATCCAAAAAAATAAGATTGTTTTATGAATCAAAATTACAGGCGGTGATATTATCGTATAAAATATAAGTTTGTGCAAAGGTTTTCGCTTAAAATTTCAATTTTTAAGTTCGCTCATAGATAAAAACCATGCTATGTGCTATTGTTAGGGAACATCATTTTTTTGAGGAGTCTAAATTTATGAAAAAAATCCTTACATTGATATGTTCATTTGTGCTTTTTGCAGGTGTACTTTTTGCAGCAGATCCTGCATGCGGTTTGTGGAAAAGCATTGATGACAAAACTGGTGAAATTACTGCAATCTGGAACATTTACGAAAAAGACGGAAAACTTTTCGGTGAAATTGCTGCTGTCGTAGATTTTCCGCAGAATGTAATTGCTTCAAGCTGCAAGGAATCTTACAAGAATTTTCCAAAAAGCGGTGCAGTAAACAAAATGACTACAGTCGGCACTCCATGGATTTATGACATGGTTAAAGAATCTGAAGGCAACTGGAAAGACGGCACAATCGTTGATCCGAGCAACGGCAAAATGTATGGCTGTGTAATAAAATATCTTAACGCTGGCGATAAAAACAAAAACTACAAGGCAAAAGAGCCGGCACTTGCAATGGCCGGCACGGTTGGTCCAATTAAAGTATTCCAGTATTGGGTCAAAGCTTCTGAAGCAGATGTAAAAGCTGTTCAGGAAAAATTTCCTGCTGAATAATCCGGCTTCATCAGGTTTTAAAGCTTAATCTGGTTCTAAAATTGAAGTTTTAGACCATTTTAAGCTTTTCTTGACATAAAGAATTTGTTTTGTTAAAGTTTGAACATTATGAAACACATTTCCCGTTGGGCACAGAAAATTAATTCCTCTACGTTGGCTTACCTTTACTATAGCTGTAATTTTCTCATTAACCCTGCGGAAGCTGCACGCTAGTGCAAAAATGTGTTGCTGATTTGATATGGTAATTACAAGCCTTCCGCATTAAACGGAAGGTTTTTTTTATTTGTGCGGAAGGTTTAATTCCCCGACGTTTGCGTCGTAACAAGGGGTATTAAACCCGACTGCAACCACTTATTAAGAACAGCATACCTCGCTACTTGCGGCGAGGTTGTTGATTGATAAACAGATTCTGAAACAAGTTCAGAATGACGGCAGCAGTAACATGCTGACGGATGAATGGCTTTTTTCAGCAACTAAAAAGGAGAAAAAATTGACACTTTTCGAAGATTTAAAATGGCGTGGCCTGATTAAAGATATTGCTGGCGAAGAATCAGATTTACAGAAGGTTTTAGATGGAAAACCATTTGCATTTTACTGGGGAACAGACCCAACAGCAGACAGTCTTCACATTGGTCACTATTCTTCGCTTTGTATGGCAAAAAGACTTGCAAATGCAGGTCATCACCCTGTTCTGCTCTGTGGCGGTGCAACAGGCCGCATCGGCGATCCGCGTCCAACAGCAGAACGCGAAATTATTTCAGAAGAAGCAGTAAATCATAATATTGAAGGAATCCGCGCTCAGATTAAGCGTCTTGTTCCAACTGCAGAACTTGTAGACAACTACGAATGGACAAAAGATTTTTCATTCTTAAACTTTCTGCGCGATGTCGGCAAATATGTCAGCTTGAACTACATGCTCGACAAAGACATTATCCGCCGTCGTTTGGAAACTGGCATTACTTATGCAGAATTTTCTTATATGCTTTTGCAGGGCTACGACTTTGTTCACTTGTTCCAGGACAAAAAATGCATCATGCAGGTTGCAGGTTCAGACCAGTGGGGCAACATTACAACTGGTGTAGACTTAATCCGCAAAATGCTTGATGAACAGGCTTATGCATTCACAATGCCGCTCATTCTTGATGCAACTGGCAAAAAATTCGGCAAGTCTGAAGGAAATGCCCTCTGGCTCGATAAAGAAAAAACTGCACCTTACGCAATTTACCAGTATCTTATTAACGCTGATGATTCTAAGGTTTTGGAATATCTTAAAGTTTTCACATTCCTTTCTAAAGAAGAAATTGAAGACATTTACGCTCAGCATCAGGCTGCTCCAGAAAAACGCATTGCACAGAAAACTTTGGCCTGGCAGATTGTAAAAGATATTCACGGCAAAGAAGAAGCAGATAACGCCGTACAGGTTAGTGAAAAACTTTTTGCAGGCGATTTCAAAGGTCTTGCCGTTAAAGATATTTTGACAGGAATGAAAGGTGTTCCGACATTCAAATATGCAGAAGAACTTCCGCTTGTAGACGTTCTTGTAAACAATGGCATGGCTTCTTCAAAGCGCGAAGCACGTGAGTTCATCAAAAACAACGCAGTTCAGATTAACGGCGAAACTGTTAATGATGAAACGATGATTGTAAAAAAAGATATGGCGCTGGAAGGCAAAGTAATTATCTTCCGCCGCGGCAAGAAAAAGTACTATCTGGCTGAAATCTAAGTAATTTGCCCAAATGTCGAGCTTTTATAAAAGCGATGTAAAATTCATTTTGTCATGCTGAAGTTATTTCAGCATCCCCTTGTATTAAGAGATCCCGAAATAAATTCGGGATGACAGATTGTTTTTTATGGTCTTGTTAGTGCAAGAACAACTATGGATTTTATAACTCGACATTCTGTCTGATTTAAACATTTTTAATATGGAAAAACCGCTGTTTTAAGCCAAGAGCTTTGACAGCGGTTTTTTATGGTGTTTTTATTGCAAGGTACTAAAAATTGCAGAAAATCATTTTAAGGCTTTTTTATAGTTTTACAGAAAATTTTGTGTTTCCAGCCGGATAAACTAATTCTTTGTAGCCTGCTTTTTTTGCCCGTTGCTTTGCAAAGTCAAAAGCAGAATCAAGAGTGTCAGTTTGGTGTGAATCTGCATTTATGCAGATTGGAATTCCTTCTTCGTATAAAAGTTCCAGAAAAGCTTCAGAAGGGTACACGTCATCCATAAGTTTGCGGCCGATTGCCCCTGTGTTTATTTCAACAATAATTCCAGCACTTTTTATAGCTTTAACAGTTGCTTTTAATTCCTTTTTATACCAGCTTTCGCCTTC
>JAKSTS010000090.1 GCA_024402455.1 Treponemataceae bacterium | reverse complement strand
ATGCCACGGCATTTCGTTTTGTGAGCAGGTGCGTGCCGCAACAGCAAGAAAAAGTTCTTCACCAAGCGACAAAGCCCCGGAAGACAAATCAACTGCAACTACATTAAGTTTTTTTGCCCTAAGTTCCGGGCGAGCAAGCCACAAAGCAATAACAGCAGTCAATGGACCGGAACCAATGTCTAAAATCACATCTCCGTCTTTTAAAAACGCAAACGCATCAGATTCAAAAGATTCAAACACACTGCACAATCTGAATAAATTCCACCAGGCAAAATAACGTACATAAGCAGAAAGATATTCTTTGCTGTTCATATAGCCAAGCCGGCGCATATTCCGTGTGTCTGTCAAATCGTGCGACAGTTCTTTGATTTTATGCGGCAATGCACAGAACTGCTTGCTGTTAAGCGGGCTTACACTTTGAACAATCTCATCAAAACTGCTTATTATAGTTTTTGAATCTTTTGAAAACTGCCCGAAAATATTCTCTGAAATTTCGTATGCAAAAGTTCTGCCGTTTTCAATTCTTGCCTTTTTCTGCTGAACAGCAGATGCTTTTGGATTATTTCTGCCGGCATTTTCAAGTGCCGCTTTTTTTCCTGTTTTAAAGGCAGATTCAATCTTGCTTTTTGTTTTTTCACTTTTTTTTGCAGGCGTTTTTTTTGCCACAGACTCATAAAATGGTACTTTTTCACTCACAGAATTACTGTTCCTTTTGCGCCTTTACGCGTGTATATAAATCAATAAGTTCATTTTTTAAAAGATTTATGTCGGTTTTTAAACTTGAATTATCAGATTCAACACTTTCTCTTATTAATTGTTCTGCAGCGCCTTCAACAGTAAATTTTCTGTCAACAACAAGAAATTTAAGGCGCATAACAAGCTGCACATCTCTGGATGAATAAATTCGTCTGCCAAAACCATCTTTTTGAGGAGAAAGAAACGGTATGTGCTCTTCCCAATAGCGAAGTACATGAGCTTTTACACCTGTAAGCTGTTCAACTTCTCCAATCGTCAGATTCGCCATGCTCAATCCTGATTATCGCGGTCTTTCCGATATGATTCCCATTTTTTGCGGCTTGCCTTCAGTTCAAGCTGCACAGGAATTTTATCATAACCGAGGTCAGACCGTATATGATTTTTAATATATGTAAGATATGACTGCGAAACAACTTCAGGGCGCGTACAGAAAAGCAGAAAATTAACAGGTTTTACACTTGTCTGCACCATATATCTGGCTTTAAACTGTCCGCTTCTGCTTGCTGGCGGAGGATAAGCTGTAACCCAATCTTTTAGTGCCGTGTTTAACGGACCAGTTTCAATTTTATGCGTCAACTGTTCATAAAGTTCAAGTGCAGTATTGAGCAGATCTTTAATACCCTTGCCTTCTAAAGCAGACAAAGCAACAACAGGTGCATAGCTCATCTGACCAAACATAATCTTCATGTTCTGTTCTGCACTTCTAAAAGTTTTGCGACTCTGCTCCTGTGTGTCCCATTTGTTAAGCACAAAAATAACGCCAAGTCCACGCTCACAGGCAAGAGAAACAATTTTTTTATCCTGTTCAGCAAGCCCTTCCTGCGCATCAATCATATGAAAAACAATGTCAGCTTTATCAAGCGACTTAATTGCCCTGTTAACTGAATAATATTCAACATCTACGTGAACTTTTGCCTTGCGGCGGATGCCGGCTGTATCAAGAATATGAAATTTCTTTTCGCGATATTCAAAATCGCCTTCAACAACATCACGCGTTGTTCCAGCATAATTGCTTACAATAGAAGCCTGGCTGTGCGTAAGTCGGTTTGCAAGCGTAGATTTTCCTGTGTTAGGTTTTCCTACAATTGCAATTCTTATGCGCGTTTCTTCTTCACCTTCTTCAACATTTGAAAAATCAAGCTTTTTTACAAGCATTTCAGAAAGTTCGTCTATTCTGTCGCCGTGTTCTGCACTGATAAAAACAAGCTCGTCAAAACCATACTGATAAAAATTATATGCTTCTTCTTCGAGTCGACCGCCTTCTGTTTTGTTTACGGCAGCAACAACTTTATTCCAATAAGGTCTGAGAAGTGCAATAAATTCTTCGTCTTCTGCTGTAATTACACCTGCTTCAAGCAAAAGCAGAATCAAATCTGCACTCTTTAGTGCTTCTACAGTTTTTTCAACGACAAGCTCGTCAAGCATTGCTTCAACCGTACCAATTTCGCGTTCAAGCTTAAAACCGCCGGTATCCATAATGCGCACAGGATAACCGTTTATAAAACAGTCTTCTTCAATCGGATCGCGAGTTACACCAGGTGTCGGGTCTGTAATTGCACGCCGCTGCTGAAGCAGACGGTTAAAAAGAGTCGATTTTCCTACATTTGGACGTCCTGCAATTACAATTTTTGGCAGATTCTTATATTTTTTTGATTCATCAAAACCTGTTGAAGATTCTGTTTCAATTACTTCTTCGTTTTCTTCCATTTTTAGTCCTTTCTTTTAGGGCTGCCAAAGCGGCATATATTTTCAACAAGGCTCTATTTTTTAAAAGATGCCGGATTATTTATTTTTTTTTGAGCAATGAATCTGCAAGATTTTTTATGGCAGCAGCAGATGATGTTTTTAATGCTTTTTCTGCCAGTTTTTCAAATTCAGAGATATCATATTTTGAAAGAAGTTCTTTTGCAGCACTCAGTTTACCAGCACTCATGCTGAAATTTCTGACACCAAGACCAGCAAGAAACACAATTCCTTCCGGGCGCGAAGCCATTTCTCCACAGACTGATCCCGATATTTTTTTTGCATCCGCATTTTTTACAACCTGATGAATCATTCTGAGAATTGCAGGATGCATTTCGTCAAAAAGATATGACACTTTTGTATTGTCGCGGTCAACTCCCAAAGAATATTGGGTCAAATCGTTTGTACCAATCGAAAAGAAATCTGCTTTTTCTGCAAACATATCTGAAATTACAGCAGCAGCGGCTGTTTCAACCATAATTCCAATTTTTACGCTGTCAGAAAACATGCACTTTTCAACAGCAAGCTCTTTTTTTACTTCATCAACGATTTTGAGCGCAGTTTCAAGTTCTTCTATTGTGCAGACAAGCGGAAACATTATGCGGAGATTGCCGTGCACGCTGGCACGAAACAAAGCCCTAAGCTGCGTTTTGAACAAATCAACCATCGAAAGACTTACACGAATTGCACGACAGCCCAAAAGCGGATTTGTTTCGTCTGCTTCTGAAACATCTTTTAACGGAACAACTTTATCTGCACCTGCGTCCATAGTGCGGATTGTTACGGTTTTTCCTTTCATGGCTTTCAGCACTTCTGCATATGCTTCGTACTGTTCGTCTTCAGAAAGCATATGCTTAGAATTCATAAACATAAATTCCGTGCGGAAAAGACCGATGCCGTCTGCACCTTCGCTCAATGCAAAAGAAGCTTCTTCTGGAGAACCGATATTTGCGAAAACACCGAAAACCGTGCCGTCTTTTGTTTTTGCCTGTTTTGCTTTGAATAAGGCAAGCTTTTTTTCTTTTTCTTTTTGTGCTTCAAGAGCTTTTTTAAACTGTTCAGACTGCGCATCATCGGGGTTTATTACAACCGAACCAGTGTCGCCATTAATTATAGCCTTGTCGCCTGTAGAAAAATATTTTAAAACGTCTTTTATTCCAAGAACTAACGGAATTCCATAATTGCGTGCCAATATTGCAAAGTGGCTGTTTTTGCCGCCTTCTTCAAGCACAACTGCCGAAGGCTTGCGCTTTTCGAGCATAACGACATCTGTCGGCAGCATTGTTTTTGCAACAATTACGGCTTTTTCCGGGACAGCTTCAATATCAAAACGCTTTTTGCCGGTCAACGAATTTACAACCCGCCCAAAAATATCGCAGATATCATCTGCACGCTGTGCAAGATATGCATCCTGAGTAATGCGCATAGATTCTGCCATCTGCTGATATTGCGTATACACAACATATTCAATATTCAAAAGACTTGAAGAATGTGCTTTTTTTATCTGTTCAATAAATACTGAATCTTCAAGCATGACCATGTAAGTGTTAAAAATTTCAGTCTGTTCTTTGTTTTGCGAGTTATCAATTACTTTAAGATCATTTTTTGTCTGTTCAACAGCCTGCAAGAAACGTTCCCATTGCGGCTGAACATCTTTTTCTGAAATGGACTTTTTACTAATTACTGTCTGTTCAGCTTCTGGAATAACAAAAACGGAACCTGCACCGATTCCGGCAGAAGCAGAAACACCCTGCAAAATCTTCATAGATATGAATATATCAGCGCAAGCGATGACTGTCAAACAGTCAGGATTTTTTCGTAACAAAGAGTTTACATACGACACGCCAACACCTTTAAATTTTAATGCACAATGTCGCACAACCTTTTAACTTGCTAGTACAGCATCAGCTTTTAACACCCTTTTTAGCTTCTGCGAGAAGATCTGCCCCTGCTCTTTGAAATGTAAATTAGCAATATAAGTTGTCTTTCCTATGGTTCTGCTAACAACATTTGCCGGATCTGGAATGGTAGCACCATCAGTTCCGGTAATATTGGTATCTGTTTCAGTTGTAATAATCTTTTCATTTTCCATGATTAAAATCTCCTTTTCTGAAAAGCAACAACCTCGCCGCAAGCAGCGAGGTATGTTGTTCTTAATAAGTGGTTGCAGTCGGATTTAATAGTCTTCTTTACGACGCAAGCGTTAGGGCTTTGCCCACGTATTAAACCCTCCGCACGAATAAAAAAGGTGGCTGCAATATGATTTATCATTTTGCATTCCACTTTTTATGGTCTGTTAAAATATTCAATTGTTTGGCATCTATTTCAGAGATACCAGCTGTTTCCTAAATTTCAAGTTTCCTAACCACCCACATTGTTGAATTTCATTTTTTGTTATGCTTCCGGCAATAGGCACACTTGTTTCCCGGGTCTTCCGTTGCCGGGATTAGAGTTTTTCTGCGTTTCCGGCAATAGCAGGTTCTTTCATGCAATCAAAGGCATCCATCAATCCTCCTTTGCTTTCTGTGGGCATAAAAAAACGGCTACTACTCTTTCGAATAATAACCGCTGCTTAGGTATCAATATTCAATTCTTTCACACGTTAAAGCGTGATGTGTTGCCCCGTTAGATAACAATTTAGCTTTCCAGCCCTTTTAATAAGTTTTTACTTGCTCCCATCGATATTACAATAGCTACAATAACAATCATAACCTGA
>JAKSTS010000009.1 GCA_024402455.1 Treponemataceae bacterium | reverse complement strand
AGTAAGACGGTACCAGCGGTCTAGAATTGCAATTTGTGCTTTTGTTAATTCTTCTGAAAAACATTCATCTTCAATAAAAAATTGAGACAAAGTAATTCCATAGGCATCACATATATGCTGTAACGATGGAATTGATGGAATTAAGTTTTTTCTATACCACGATGAAATAGTAGATTGTGTTAAGCCCGCTCTTTCAGCAAGTTCATATTCAGACCAGCCTCTTTCAAGCCGCATTTTTGTTATTTTTTCGAGAATATCCATAAAAAACCAAGTTGTGATTATTCGTTTAATATACTTCGAAATTTCGTTGCTTTTTAGCAAAACAAGTAGTCTAAGTAACAACGATAAGGCATATATATAAAGGACATCCAAGATGGCGAAAAAAGAAAAAAAAGAAAAAGAGGTAGAGATTACTCTACGAAAAAATGGTTCGCCGGACATAATTGTAAATTGTCCAAGGGAAATTAAAATGTCCTTTCTTAAAGGATTTATTTACTTTCGGTTTCATTGTTTTTCACCATTGACTATAAGTCCGGTGAATAAGAAAGATTTGCTATTATTTGTACTTCAATTTCTTGCAATCTTTATTTCTTGTGTTTTTGTTACAGTCGATCCTGTTGTTGGAGTGATTATTATTACAGCAGTTTTTGTATTTAATATTATTCGCACAAAAAACTATTATTTCAATTTTATTAAAAAGCGGCTTGCAGAAGGTTATGTTGTTGAAGATCCTGAAAAACAGCAGCTTTTAGTTGATGCAGGCCTTTTTAATAGTTCTGTAGCTTCATATTCTTCATCATCTGTAAGTTCTTCTCCGTCAGAAACATCTTCTTCAAAGCCATCACAGGAAGATATAACAGTTCAACTTGAAAAACTGGCAGCACTCAAAGAAAAAGGCATTTTGAGTGATGAGGAATTTGCTACACAGAAAGCAAAATTACTAGGATTAAACTAATGGATAAATAAAAATGAATTACGATTTGAGTAGAAGATTTAAAACACAAGCCTCTGAGAATGATATTATCCAGTTTATGGAAGATTCTTTTAGGAGAACATCAGATTCTGTTTATAACAATGGACGGATTCTTTCTGTTGGAGGTATTAACACTACTTTTGGCTCTATTAATAGAACCGATAAAACTGTTGTTGAATTAAAATCAAAAGATAACGATGCGCTTTTGGTTGCGCATGTAGAATATAAACCTTCTGGCTGGTTTTGGATTTTCTTAATATGTGGCCTTTTTACTACGGTTTGTTGGCTTATACCGATTGGGTTTTATTTCTATCAAAAAAATATGGTTAAAACAGCAATAGAAGAAATTTTTAATCGTATTGAAGATGAATTCAGAGATGGTAAAGGACAGTCTACAAGTGCAAAAGCTATTTCCTCTGGTGATCTTTCTGATCAGTTAGAGAAACTTGCAGAGCTTAAAGCAAAAGGTATCCTGAGTGATGAAGAATTTGCTTCGCAGAAAGCTAAAATTCTGGCGAATATGTAGTTTCAATAACAGGAGGAAAAATGAAACGGTTGTTTTTGCTAATTTTAATTGTTTGTTCACTCGTATTTTCTTCATGCGGGAAAAAAGGAAATATGCAGAAAAAATCTGCATCCGTTCCAGATAGAAAGTATTACATTGGCGATACAGATCCGGATTATAGCGCATGGGTGGTGGAAGTTCCTTATTTTGTCCTGAATAACTATAGGGTAGAGTTTGATTCAAAGGAAGAGGCAATAGCGTATTTCAAAGAATTCAAGAAAGACATTGATGCATATCAGAAACAATTGAAATCCATCAAGGATCCAGAAGATGCATACTCGGCAGGAATGTCTCCGGTATTCAGTTATCTGGATAATCTGGAATTGCATACAGTCGGTAAGGCAGGTGAGACCCGCTATGTAAATCTTGAAGGAGATCCTAACTACGCAGATCCGGATTATACAATGAGCGTAGATGATATGCTTAACCAGCTTGATAAAAAAATCGATGACCTTATCAGCTTGTGTTATTTGCTTGATGATGAGGATTTGACAAAGAAGCAGGAACGCCGTCTTGAACAGATTTTATCAAAATTTGATGAATTCTAGACTAAGATTTCTGTCAGTTTTATAAAACCGCTTAAAGCCCTTCGTTGTCCAAAACAGCGGGGGCTTTTTTTATGCAGATTAATGCAGTGTTTCTGAGAATATCAAAATTATAAACTGTTTATGCCAATGTAAGCACTTTCTGCCCGGTAACAGGCCGGCGTTTTATTTGTGTGCTGTTTAAATTCGTCGTAAAACTGTCTCCGGCTTCCAAATCCGCATTGTTTATAGATTTCTGCTATATTATCAGAAGTTTCTCTTAATCTTGTGCATGCAAGCTCAATGCGTCGCCGTGCAATGTATTGTCCGACAGAGATGTGCATAATTTCTTTAAAGCAGCGTCCAAGATAATCTGCGTTTACATTCAGTCTGTCTGCAAAATATTTTACAGAAGCATTTGCATTGCTAAGTTCATCTTCCAGAATGAGCAGAACCTGGTTTACAAGAGCCGAACCTGCGTCTGTTTTTGTGCTCTTGCCGTTTTGACAGAAAGCTTCTTTTGCAAGTTCGATTAAAAGGTTTATAAAAAGATTTTTTGCAATAAGCGGCGAAAAACCCGGATTTTTGATTTCGTGCAAAATATCATTGCATAGATTCGTAATTTGCGCAGTGTTCTGCAGGTCCATGCTTTGCGGAAGAATTATTTCATTTTTTAAGCGTTCGTATGCAATTGCTGCATTGCTCAGAATTGTGCAGGCTTCTTTTTCATCAATTAATTCCGGCAAAACATATTGTGCTTTGTTTTCAATTTGAATTTGCTGCATAAAATGAAACCAGTAATATGACACAGCTTCTTTTATTGGTTCAATGCCTTTGTGCAGTCTGTTTGCCGCAAGTAGAATCATTCTATTCGGCTTAATTTCAAGAGTTACGCCTTCGTCATCAATCAGCGTTGCATTTTTCTTTCCGATAATCAAAACTGTTTCGTTGTTCATTTTGCGCTTCATATGAATCCAGCCTGGATTCAGCATTGCAACAGCGCATTCGTTCAGTTTTGTCTGGTCAATATTTGAAAATAAAAAATAATTCATAAAAAGTCGGAATTCCGCACGTTTCCTCTATTTTATGTGGCTTTTTTTATTAAGGCAACATAATTATTATAAAAACAAGTTTAGAAACTGAATTTTTAAGGAGTTTGTTGTGTATATACAGAATTCAAAAATTGAACCCAATTCATTATTTGGAAAATCTCAAGAAACCGGTTTAGATTATGTTTTGCGTGTAAACCCTGACAGGCTGCTTGCTTCTGCATATATTGCAATGGGGCAGAAACCAAAAGCTCTTCCTTATGGCGGCTGGGAATCTTTGACTTTTGGTGAATGGAATGACAGAACTTTGCGCGGTCATTCTTTGGGGCACTATCTTTCGGCACTTGCCGGTTTTTATGCAGCAACTGGCAGCAGAATATCAAAACAAAATCTTGATTACACAATAAGCGAAATAAAAAAGCTTCAGCGTAAAGACGGATTTTTCGACAGCATTCCGTCAATACCTTTTGACCAGGTTTTTACAGGCGAATTTTATGTAGACCGTTTTAATCTTGCAGACTGGTGGGTGCCGTGGTATGCAATTCATAAAATTTATGCAGGCTTAATAGATGCCTTTAAACTTGGAAAAAACGACGATGCTTTGAAAATTGTAACCGGAATGTCAGACTGGGCAGTCAATGGACTTAAAAATTTAAATGATGAACAGTTTCAAAAAATGCTCACCTGCGAACATGGCGGAATGTGCAAGGTTATGGTAGATATGTATGAAATTACAAATAAAAAAGAATATCTTGATTTATCTGAACGTTTTATACATAACGAAATTGTAAAGCCATTAATTGAACGGCAGGATAAATTGCAGGGCTATCATGCGAATACACAGATTCCAAAGATTATTGGTCTTGCAAAACTGTACGAACTGACCAAAAAAGAAGAATACCGTACAGCGTGCGAATTTTTCTTTAAAACAGTTACGGAAAATCATTCTTATGTAATCGGTGGAAATTCTAAAGGCGAGCATTTTGGTGCTCCATTTGAAGAACCTCTTGAAAGAGACACTTGCGAAACATGCAACACATATAACATGCTTGAACTTGCAGAACATCTTTTTGAATGGAACAGAACAGCATATTATGCAGATTTTTATGAAACCGCCTTGTATAACCACATTTTATCTTCTCAAGACCCTGAAACTGGAGCAAAAACATATTTTGTCGGAATGAAGCCTGGTTTCTTTAAAATTTATGGCGATTTTGAAAATGCATGGTGGTGCTGTGTTGGAACAGGCATGGAAAATCCGGAACGTTACGGACGTTTTATAGTACAAGATTATGATGACACCATTTACATAAACTTGTTCATTCCTTCAACATTTGAAACAGCTGACGGCTGGAAAATTCAAATCAAAACAGATTTTCCGTATGAACAGAAAGTAACTGTAAAAGTTTTAAAAGCCGGAAAAAACCGAAAAACTTTGAAAATCCGTGTGCCAGAATGGATGAATAACCATAAAAAAGAAGCTGACGGATATTTTATTTTGTCTGAAAACCCAAAAGCAGATGACTGCTTTGAATTTGCTCTTCCTTTGAAATTGAATGTACGGCAGACACGCGACAACAGTGGAAATTTTTCGGTTTTATATGGTCCGGTTGTACTTGCCGCAGATTTAGGTGCCCAAGATTTGCCCTGCGACATTGTTGAAAATCAGCTTGTTTATATGGAATTGCCTGCACTGGAACCGGGCAGTATTCTGACTGATGAAAAAAATCTTGACTGGGTTATTTTGAAAGATGAAAAATCTTTGACCTTTGAAACAAAGGCTGAAGCCGCTGCAAAAAATATTTCTTATTGTCTGAAGCCGTTTTATTCGATTCATCATACCAGATATTCAGTATATTTTTCAAAAAAAATCTGAAAATAAAACAACGGACTGCACCTGTTTTGAAATGGTGTGAAGTGCAGCCCGTTGCTTAGATGTGTCTGTTATAATTTTGCAGTCTGTGCTTTGAACAGAATTACTTTGTCGTTTTTAATCTTGTTTTACTTTGAAACTCCGATAAAATCTTTGCCGAACATGTCAAACATGTTTGTAGAAATTGTTAACGGCGGGACACGACCAAGAATCTTTTCACCGTCGGTTAAAAGCCCAATCTGAACAGGCATTGTGTATTCACCTTTTTCTTTAAAACCGCCGCCAAAAGACTGAATCGGAATGATGGCGAGTTTTCCATTTAAAAGCTCTTTTGCAGATTTTCTTGAAGGTTTTATTGTCATGCCTGCACCGCCGTTTGGCGGAATGTCGCTGAAATTGGTGTATGCAGAACCTGGAATTGCTTTTACGTGATATTTTTTTGCAGTTTTTTTGTCTGCATAGCCACGAAGCACTTTTCCATTTTTTATGAAATAAACTTTGTCTCCTTTTGGAACAAGACAGTCGCCGTCCCAGAATTTGTTCATCCATGTTGTTTTATCAGAAACATCATGCAGAACAGAAAAATCTTTTGAGAAAATTTCCTGTCCGATTTTGCCGCTCAGCAATGAAGTTCCGCGTTTCAAAGCTTCAACATCAAGACACTGCTTGAGCTTGCCGGTCAGTTCATAATACTGGTCCATAATTATGCATTCTTCTGGCATTTCAACCTGAACCGTGAAATTTTCAAGCCAGCGGTTGGCAAAAGCTTTAAATTTATTATAGCTGAAAGTTCTGGCTGTAAAACTGAAATAGCCGTCTGAAATATCTTTGCTGTCTTTGTGCTTAAAAGAAAAATCTGCAGTTGTATTACCGTCGCGGTTTGAATAATTAAGTCCAAGATCATTTTCTGCTTTTTCAAGAAAACACTGACTGCCGACTTCTCCTTCAAAAGTATAATCGGGATAATTTTTTTTAAGGAATTTAAGGCATTTTTTTGCAAGAGCCATAAGTTCTGCATCTGTTGGAAGCTTTTCAACTTTGTCGCGGCTTCTGTTTCCAGTTTCAAGTTCAAAAGGATACGGCCGGTCAAGTTCCAGATTTTTTTCTGCTTTTGCATATCCTTCGTCATCATTCATTTTTCCCTGTTGAAAATAAATGCCTGCCTTGCCGTCTTTATAAACTCTAAAAGACTGTTCTAGTTCGTCAGTTTTGTTGAAACGCACAATTTCGTTTTCTTGAATTGAAACGTTTGAAATCTGACCGTGTGATGTATATTTTTCTTTATGAAAATCTTTGCTCATTTTATGCTCCGTTTTTTAGTTTACAGTAAGTTTTTTTACACGAATTGTCGGACCGCCGACGGCAGTTGGCATTGACTGCCCGTTTTTTCCGCACATTCCGCTGAAAAATTCAAGGTCGTTTCCGACTGCATCAATGTCAAACAAAGTCTGAAAGACTGAACCTGTAACAACGTTTATTCTAACCGGCTCGGCAAGTTTTCCATCTTTAATTTTATAAGCCGAATGAGGCTGAATTGTAAAAGTTGAATTTCCTGTTCCATAATTCCAGTCATAAACATAAATTCCGTTTTTTACGCCTTTTATAATGTCTTCCGGATTGTCCTGTCCGTTTTCCATATAAGTGTTTGTCATGCGAACCATCGGAGAATTATGAAAATCTTGTGCACGTGCGTTGCCTGTAGTTTTTTCGCCTAAAACTGCGGCAGATTTTGCATCATGCAGGCGACCTGTCAACACGCCGTTTTTCATAAGATAAACTTTCTGCTTTTTGTTACCTTCATCATCATACGGACAATAACCATGATAAAGACCATCACCTTCATCAATTATGGAAACTTTTTCGTTGCCGACTTTTTTCCCCATTGTCCATTCTTCGCGCAGTGTTTTATCGTTCAGCATAAAATCTGCTTCGCTTTTGTGACCGAAACTTTCATGTGTAAAAACTGAAGTAACAGTCGGTGCAAGAACACAGCAGTATTCGCCCGGTTCCACTGGAACAGATTTTTTTGCAAATTCAAGGCATCTGTCGCGTTCTTCAATAATTTCATTTTCGTGGTTCCAAAGTTCATCAAACGAAAAACCATAAATCTGCTTGCGTGCATCAAAATTAAAGTCATTTGCATTTATTGCAAAATACATGGAAATATTGCCGCGCTGATAGTCCTGAACGATTTCTGTGCCTTTGCTGGTGTAAAAGCTTTTTTTTGTATGGTTATATGAAAAGCTTGTGTATGTCATTTTGATTTCTTTAATTTTTTTGTCTGAACATGCTTTGTAATAGTGGTTTACAATTTTTTCCCTGTCTTCTTTTGTCAGCTTTCTAAAATCATTTTCGCCTTCAAAAACAAGGACTGTTTCTTTGTTTACACTGAAATTTTTGACGATTTTGTTTTTTAGAATATTTTTATTTGGCTGTGCCAGAGCAGAAAGATTATCAATTTCTTTTTGAATGCAATCCAAATCATTTGTCTGGCTTGTGTACCACATTTTTCCGTCAAAAATGCGGATCATTACGCCATTAACACAAATTTCGCTGTTGCCGTCAATTTCTTTGTCTTTTAGACTGAAATTGGCAGATTTAAATTCTTCAATGCGAACTTCCGTATAAAGATTTTCTGGAAAGTTGAATTTCACGATTTTCTCCTTTTCTTTTTAAATAATTATGTGAATATGCTGACGTTTTTATAACATTTTTTCGATTTTTGTAAAAGCAAAGTATAAGTTTAATAATTGGTTTTTTTACGGTTGAAACTTTAATTTTGGGTAGGAACAGAACCTCTTCTCAGAAATAGTTTTTCCCCTAAAATTCAAGATTTTGCTTTCGCAAATTTATCAGTTTTTGCGCAAGCAAAAATCTGACCGCTATCAGCTTTGCTGATAGCCTTTCGCCGCATTAACCCAAAGAATGTGATTGAACCTAAAGCGAAAATCAAACTCGCGGGACTCGTGCAAGAAAACGGCTGGAACAAAATAAAAAAATGAACCACCTTTTGACGCGAAAACCAAAAATTGTGAATTATCCGCGGTCCTTAGGGCGCCGAAGCCCTAAACGGTGCACGGCTATCGGCTAACGCCGATAGCCGGCAAATTTACGTGTTCGCATCTACTGTACTTTGTACAACTAGTGCGCCATGGACGGCGCACCAAGCAGAGAAGTTTTGTGAAAACAAAACTTAAGGTTACGAAATTACACGAAGTAATTTCGTAACACGCAAACTGGTAAAGGTTGGTGCAAGAAGTGGCGTGTTTTGGTTGCCTTTATCAAAGACACTTGAGGACTTCATCTCTTTCGGTTTCAATCCATTTGTCTAAAAGACCAAAGTCCATTTCTTTATATGACCAGACTGCGCGGCCGATGTCATATTTATCGAAGACTTTTGAAATAAGCTTGTACCATTTAAGTGCTTCTTTCGGGTTTGTTTTGTTAATTACGCCATATTCGCCGCAATAAAGGCAGACATTCCGTTCTTTTGCAACCTGCAGTGCGTCTGCAAAAAGATTTTCAAAATATGAAACATCCGGGCTTTTATTCTGGTCATATTTTTCAAATGCATCGCCTTCCTGCGAAATGTTTGCTTTTGTAAACTTTGCATAATCGCTGAATTTTGCATCGAGGTTCATCCTGAAATTTGTGTCCATTGTCGGAATCCAGTCTGCGCCCTGATGTGTAAAAATCAACGGTTCATAGCAATGAAAATTGTAGATAATGTTTTCGTCATACGGCGGATCCATATATTTTACGGTTGAAACGCTGTTGTTCCAGTAACTTCCAACAAGAATTCTGATAGTCGGCGAGATTTTTCTGATTTTTTCAATGCATTTTTTTGCAATTGCATTCCATATTTTGCAATAAGATTCTAAAGTTACTTCGTTTAAAAGCTCAAAGCAGAGCATGTTTTCATTTTTTGCATATCGTTTTGCAAATTCTTCCCACAATGCATAAAAATAATTCTGATATTTTTCGTTTTCAAAAAAGCCAAAATCGTTATCGCCTTCATAAAATGAATAACCGGCTGTTTTATGCAGATCAAGAATCATGTTCAGATTATTTTTTCTGCACCATTCAATTGCATTATCAATATAGACAAATCCGTCGTCTTTAAAACTTCCATCTATGTTCTGAACAAGATTGTAATCAACTGGAACTCTTACATGGTCAAGTTTCCAGCTTTTTATAATTTCAAGGTCCTTTTCCTGTATGAACGAATCGAAATGTTTTTTATCATAATTGCATTGAGACAGCCAGCCTCCAAGATTTATTCCGTGTTTGAAACCTTCCATTTTTGACATATAATTCTCCTGATAAATATAACTCCGCACAAGCGGTGTATGAATGTGCAACAAAAGACGCACGTGCAAATTTCAGTTGAAAAAAAACAACCAAAATTAAGATAAAATGACAATCGAAATATGTCAATCAAATCTTGTGTCTTGCGCATTTTTTGTACTCGTGATTGTCCGGCTTTTGTCTTTATACATTTTGACTAATTGAATTTAAGTAAAATCTGCAATAATATATGTAGACATCTTTATGGAATCTGGGGCTGCCTAAAAAGAATTGTCATGCCGAATTTAGTTCGGCATCTATGCTGTATATAGCGTATAGATTCTGAACTAAATTCAGAATGACATTATGTATTGAACTGTTTAGACATCCTCAGCTGACCTTTAAAATTTTTATTTTTAGGAAATATAAAATGCAGAACTCTAAACGTACAGTAACTTGCGGCGAGCTTACAAAAGCTGATGTCGGCAAGAAAGTTGTATTGAATGGTTGGGTAAGTCGCACCCGCGACTTGGGTGGACTTGTATTTATTCGCCTCCGTGACCGCTATGGAATCACTCAAGTTATGGTTGGCGACAAGGCCAGCGATGAAGTTAAAAAAATTGCTTCATCGCTCAAATCTGAATATTGTATTGCAGTTGAGGGTGTAGTTAATGCCCGTGCTGAAAAAGATATTAACAAAGACATGGCAACTGGTGAAATTGAAGTTGAAGCTTCTGACATTGAAATCTTTACAGCTTCTCAGGAACTGCCTTTTTCTATTGAAGAAGTCCGCCAGAAAGACGGAACAATTGTAATTCCTAACGAAGACTTACGTTTGAAGTATCGTTATTTGGACTTACGCCGCGACCCGATGCAGCAGAATATCATTTTGCGCAGTCAGGTTACTTTTGCGACACGCGAATATTTGACAGGTAAAGGCTTTCTTGAAATTGAAACACCAACTTTCATCAAGTCTACACCGGAAGGCGCACGCGACTACTTGGTTCCGTCACGTGTTCACCCAGGAAAATTCTATTCTTTGCCACAGAGTCCGCAGCTTTACAAACAGCTTTTGATGGTTTCTGGATTTGATAAATATTTCCAGATTGCACGCTGTTACCGTGATGAAGATGCTCGTGGTGACCGTCAGCCTGAATTTACTCAGATTGATATGGAAATGTCTTTTACAAACCGCGAAGAAGTTCTTTCTACAACAGAAGGAATGATGCAGTATATTTTCAAAAAGACAATGAATTACGATTTGCCTGCAAAGTTTGAACGCATTGCATGGGAAGACGCTTTTGATTTTTACGGTTCAGATAAACCAGATTTGCGTTTTGACCTCAAGATGCAGGATGCAACTTTTATGGCAGATTTGTCTGACTTCAACGCATTTAAAGCAGGGGCTGCAAATGCAGGCCGCGACATTCAAAGACATAAACGCAGTGGACTTAAAGCGCTTGTTGTTAAAAACGTTGCAGATAAATACAGCCGCAAAAACGTTGAAGCTCTGGAATCTGTTGCTAAGAAATATAAGGCAAAAGGCCTTGCATGGATGAAAGTAAATGCAGAAGGTGTTTTTGAAGGCGGAATTTCTAAGTTCTATACTGGAAAAGAAGCTGAAGTTTGTGCAAAACTCGGTGCAGAGAAGAACGACCTGCTGCTTTTTGTTTCAGATGAAAACTGGCAGGTTGCATGTACTGCTCTTGGTGCTGTTCGTAAGCAGCTTGGCAAAGACTTGAACCTTTACAATCCAAAAGATGAATTTCATTTTGCATGGATTATCGACTTTCCATATTTTGCATTCAACGAAGAAACAAACTCTTGGGAAACAGAACACCATATGTTCACACTTCCACAGAAACAGTACTGGGATATACTTGAAAGCGACCCGGGTGCTGTAAAAGGCGACTTGTACGACTTGGTTTTGAACGGCTATGAATTGGCTTCTGGTTCTATGCGTATTAACGACCCGGCTTTGCAGCAGAGAATCTTCAAGATTGTCGGTTACTCAGAAGAACGTGCACAGAAAGCATTCGGCTTCCTTGTACAGGCATTCAAATTTGGTGCTCCGCCACACGGAGGAATTGCACCAGGACTCGACCGTCTGGTAATGCTTATGCGTCACGAAGAATCAATTCACGAAGTAATTGCATTCCCGAAAAACAACCTCGCAGCAAGTCCTATGGACGAGTGCCCAAGTGCAGTTGACGAGCAGCTGCTAAAAGACTTGCACATCAGCTGCTACGACGTAGAAGCATAATAAGTCCATAGGACGCAGTCCGATGGGCGATGACGGGTTTATGATTTATCAGAAACCCGTCAAACGGCTGTGTCAAGGGCTTGAGAGAGCCGAAGGCGAACGTCCCTTGACCAGACGTATGAGCAGCAGTTGAAAGATTTGCACATTACTTGCTACGATGTAGAAAAATAAAAATATAAAAGAAGAGAAAAATGAAAAATTCTAAACAAAACAAAACATCAGCTATTTTGTTTATTATCTGTACATTAATTTGGGCTTTAGTTGGTGTTTTAGATTTTATAGACAAAGGTTTTTCTGTGAAATTCTTTCTTGATGCCTTTTGTTTTGTAATGTTCTTAATATGTTCTATTACTTATACAAAACTTGCAAAAAAAGATAAAAAAGATTCAGAATAACAAAGAATCTGAAAGGCAGTTTTCAACAGGAAGCTGCTTTTTTTATAATCAATACATTTTATAAATAAATTTCTTAAAATTAAGGATATAATTGCAACTCAACCACCGGTTTGTTTAAAATAGATGTGTTCTCTGTTATGTTTGAATCATCAAGAGATCAAATGAGTCTTGATAAAAAATTACATGGAGTTTTTAGGAGTAAATTATGGATCAAATTAAGATTGGAAAATTCATTGGTGAACAGAGAAAAGTGCACAATCTGACTCAAAGTGAACTTTCTGAAAAACTTGGCATTACAGACAGGGCAATTTCAAAATGGGAAAGAGGAATCTGTTTGCCAGATGCAGGACTTATGCTGGATCTAGGTAAAATCCTGGAAATCTCCGTAAACGAATTATTAACAGGAGAAAAAATATCTATGGAAAACAACACAGAAATCATGGAAAAAAATCTTATTGAACTGGCTGCATTAAATGAACGCACCAACAAAATGCTTATTCACACAGAATATGTTCTTATTGCATTAATGGTTTTTACAATTGTTGGCGGCTGCCTTATAAGTTCTTATCTGGTTACTGAAAACTGGATTCGAGGCATTATTCTTGGAATTAGTTTTTTAATTGTCCTTTTAGTTGCACCTTTCTGCTGGAGAATTGAAACAAAAACCGGTTATTATCAGTGCAGCAAATGTGGTCATAAACATGTTCCAAGTTACAAAGCTTCTGTCTGGTCACCACATATGGGTCTTACAAAATACATGAAATGCCCGGAATGCGGCAAAAAAAGCTGGCAGAAAAAAGTTTTGAAATAGACCTTTAAACGAGTTTGGCATGCGAGATTTTGCGTTGCAGAACTCGCAACCGGTTTATTTAATTACTTGTACAAGGTGTCACCCTGAACTGGTTTCAGGGTCTTATTAAACAGATGCTGAAACAAGTTCAGCATGACTACGGAGATTGTCATCCCGAATTTATTTCGGGATCTCACAGCTTTCAGCCTCGTATGTCAGAATAAATTTCACATCTCTTTTAATAAAATTCGACATTCAGTTTACTTATTCTTTTATAAATATATTTTCTTGAAAATTGACAAATTTAAAGTTATCTTGATTTATTCGCGCCGACGGGTTCAATACCCCGACGCTCTGCGTCGTATGAAGGGTATTGGACCTGGAGTGCAATTTCCTTTTAGAACGACGATACCTCGAACGCTCTGCGTCGAGGTTCGTCATTAAAGATAAAGAAAATAATTTTCTATTGGTTTGGTGCAAATTGCGGATTTTTATTGTGAATGAGTGCTAAACTGAATTTCAACCGTTATATTTTGGAGAGCTGAATTATGAACCTTATTCTTTTTGTGATTTTATTTCTTGGTTTTTATTTTTTCTTAAAAAAGCAGATTCAAAAGCGTGGCAAAGAAGAACCTGCTGATATTGATTTGGAATATAAGACTGAAGAACAGACAATCGAAGAAGACTTTGATGAAACAGAAGATTTTGAAAAAGAATATTTCGAAGGTGTAAAAAATGGCGAACCGTATCAGCTGTTTTTAATTCTTGGCGGGCTGCAGGACTGTTCATTAATCCGCAGTTTGCTTGCAGCAGACGATATTCCGACGTTTGTTGAAAATGAAAATGCGAACAAGCTCTACGGCGGTGTTCCTTCAACAATTACCGGCATTTTTTCAATCAGGCTGTTTATTCTTGTAAAAGATTATGAAAAAGCATATGAAATTGTCTGCAATTATGTGAATTCCAAAAAAGAGCAGATAAAAAATGCTGCTGCAGGCGAAGAAACTTTTGCAGAAAAAGCTGCATCTGTTGCATTAGGTTTATCTTTTGCTCCATGGCCTGCTGCTGAAAATCAAAAAACGCTTGGCATAACTGTTCTTCCCAAAGCAGAAAAATAGCAGGTTGCTTCATTAAAAACACAAGAAGGAAGTTTATATGAATAGATTTCAATCTACTGCATTGACAGTGGCTGCTTTTTGCATTGGCGGCGGCATTGTTGGTGCTGCTTTTTCTAATGATGTTAATGGTTCTACAGGTTCTGTTGTATTTTCTGCTGTAACTGGTGGTTTCTGTCTTTTTGCAGGTTTTGTTTTTTTATTCATTTTCTGCATTCCTGCATGGAAAGCGAAGTCGCAGACATTAAAAGACGAAATAAACGGGTATATAAAACCAAACCAGGCTGGCAAACAGGATGAAAATGAAGATGATTCTCTTATTTCTGCATTTAGAGAAAGTGTGTATGAATTTTTTTCTTCGATTGGCATAAAGCCGAATTCGGTCGTTCAAAATACAGCAACTCAACTTTACTGGCATATGCTTTATTTGCAGAAACTCCGCATGGACAAAAAAAATGTTTCTTTGAAATTTGAAGCAGAGAGAAAAACATATGCCGGTTTGTCTGTTACAAAACAGAGTTATTTTGACGGCAAATATGAAATTACAGAAGCTAAAGAAAGAATTGATGCAAAACGCACTTATGCAGCCGGTTCCCATTTGTTTACAAAAACAGACAATGAAGTTGCAAACTATAACATTTTGAATGCCAAAAGAGGTAAAAATGACGGAATAACTTGTCCGAACTGTGGAAACAAAGCAACAAGAGAAAATCTGCTTGATGGATGTGATTATTGTAATACAAAATTTACTGTTACAGATTTAGGAAAGCGTATAAGCAATTTTGCATTGCGTCGCGACTATGAAGTTGAATATGCAAAATATAAAGACAGAAGAAAGTTTTTTGAACGAAAAGCTTTTTTAGCAGGTGCAATTCCAGCCTTTATTTTGAGTCTTGTAGAGTTTGCTTTTATTGCAGTTAAAGAAAAAGACGGAATAATACTGAGCATCTCATGTGCCATTTTGGGCGCTGCTTTGTTGGCTTTGGCTATGGGCTTTTTTGCAAAAATCGGCTTTTTTATTTTCATTTTTCCATTTATTCAGCTGAAGCATTCTGCAAAATACACTGCATTAAAATTCCTTAAAGAAAATGAAGACAGAAATTTATTAATTGCAGACGAAATCAGAAAAAATGATCCGCTTTTTTCTAAAGAATATTTTTTCAGCAATATTCAGAATAAACTTGCAACAATTCATTATGCAGACAAATGTGAACAGGTTTCTGTTTTTGCAGAAAAAGATTTGAGCGTTTTTTTTCAAAAATATTCTGATGTTATTGATATGGATGTAACCAATATTACATTTGAAAACACTTCATTTGACGAAAAAGAAAGCAGAATTGAATTATCTGCAAAATTAAACCTAATCTGTGTAAAAGACTCTGGCTTTTATGAAACAAGCGAAAACGTAAAGATGTCTTTTGTAAAAGATTCAGCCTGCAAAACAGAAGCTGTATGCGAACCTTCAATGTTGAAATGCAAAAACTGCGGCAGTTCTGTTTCTCTTTTAGACGGCGGCAAATGTCAGTATTGCGGTACTCCGTTAAATCTAAAAGCATATGATTGGGTCATTGCAGATTATCGTGTTGTGTAAAATATTTATGCTGAAAATAAAAATGAATGATTCAAATCTTATGCTGTTTTGATTTCTGTCTTTTTGCATTGCAAAAAATAGATATTGCACCAAAATGGATTTGTGTTAAAATTATTTATAAAGGGTTCTGGAAATTGATTTTTTTTCTAGAATTTCTTGTATATTTTGTTATACAAACTCTGGGGGAAAATATCTTAAATGGGGGAGATTGAAAATGGATGAAATTATTGATGAATCGCTATTCGCTAATGTTTCTATAGAAGAAAAAAGCGAAATTGTGGTGCAGAAAACTGGACTTGAAAACAGTTTTAACGAGCGCCAGATAGGTTCCATAGCTATAAGCATTGAACCTATCGGCAGTTATGCGCCGTTAGATACGGCACTTGAATTGTTTGAAAAGCAGGCAGACTTGAAGGCTATTCCAGTAGAAGAGAATGACCATGTTATTGGTGTTATAGAAAGAAGCACAGTAGAAGAAGTTACTAATTCTGCATTCAAACGGCTTGTTACAAGAAACTGTGATGAATATGTTACACGAACAGATTTTACCATTGACTGTAATGAGTTTATTGAAAAAGTAGAAGAAAAAGTCAATAAAAAGGCTTTCCAGGAAAATATTAAATATTTTATTGTTCTTTTGCATAACAGAAGTTATTATGGCATTGTTTCTGTAGAAAGCATAAATGAAAAAATCGCACAGATTCGCGAAAATGACCTTTCAAAAGCAGAATCAATCCAGCAGAACATGCTGAAGGCAAACACAAATGTCAAAAACCAGAAATTTGATGTCTGTATCTTTAATCGGATGGCAAATTCTGTCGGTGGAGATTTTTATGTCGCCATGCCAATTTGCGAAGATAAATTTGTAGCAGGCAGTTTTGATGTTTCTGGAAAAAATGTTTCTGCGGCATTGCTTACAGTTACGATTGCTTCTTTTTTTACGATGTTTTCGCAGCTTAATAAAGGCGATGTTTTGGCATCTGCTCTTGTTGCAAAATTAGACCAGTATTTAAGCAAAGTTGTTCCAGTCGGAAATTTTATTACAGGAACAGTCTGTTATGTTGATTCAAAAAACAATTTTGTTCAGGTTTTTAACTGCGGACATACAAATGCATTTGTATTCCTGCCAGGTGAAGGCGGTGGAAAAGCTGTAAAAATTGCAACTTTGTCGCCGACACTTCCGCCGTTTGGAATGGGTGTAATTACAGACAGTTTGAAAACACAGTCAAAAACGAATTATAAACTGGCTGTCATGAACGGCATGCAGATAAACCTTTATTCAGACGGTTTTACAGACATGCAGAATGAAGAAGGAATCCGTTATGACGACGAAAATACAAAATCGTTTTTCAAGGAATTGTTCTTTCAGGATAAAAGCATTTCAGAAAAGTTTATAGAAAAAACTGTAGACGACTGGACTTATAATGCTGTTCTTGCAGACGACATTACTGTAATGAACATCCGGTTCTAAGTTTTGAAATTGTCAAGAATGACATGTCTGAACGAACACATTTTGATGTGTCTGTTTTCTTCTATATTATAAGGGCTATTGTTTCTATGTGTTTTGCTGTGTATGCATTTTTCTGCAACTGAATGCCATGAATTATCAGCATTAAAAAAACGCTGTTAATTATTTTGCGTACAGATAAAATACAGCAGGCCATATAGGATCAGATTGACTGCAATATTATTGCAGATTGTGAATTAAGTTCCTGTTGATTGCTGCATGTTTTGTTTTTCGTGTTGCGATTGTTTTCATTTTTTACTATAGTATATGCATGAAAAAGAATCTTATTCCTATAACCCTGCTTACCGGTTATTTGGGGGCAGGAAAAACAACTCTTTTGAATTATGTTCTCAACAATCAAAAGGGCTACAAAGTAGCGGTTATCGTCAACGACATTGGCGAAGTTAACATTGACGCAAGCCTTATTGCCAAAGAGGCAAGCATTGTTGAAGAGGACAAAGATTCTGTTGTTCCACTTCAAAATGGTTGTATTTGCTGCAACTTAAAGACAGATTTGATGAATCAAATTGTCAAGTTGTGCGAAACAGATAAATTTGACTACATTTTGATTGAAGCAAGCGGCATCTGTGAACCAATGCCGATTGCTCAGTCTATTGAAGCATTAAGCGGAAACACAGGCGACCGCCGTATGCCTGCCGTGTGCAAGCTTGATAACATCGTTGCCGTTGTTGATGCACTGCGTCTCGTTGATGAATTTGCAGGCGGCAACAGTCTTTTGAAAAAAGACCTTGAAGAAACAGACATCGAAGCATTGCTTATTCAGCAGATTGAATTCTGCAACACTATTTTGATTAACAAAACAGACCTTGTTACACCGGAACAGCTTGCAGAAGTCAAAAAAGTTGTGCGCACATTGCAGCCATCTGCAAAAATGATTGAAACACAAAAAGGTGTTGTAGATCTTAAAGAAGTGCTTGGTACAAATGCATTTGATTTTGAAAAAGTTTATTCAACAGCCGGTTGGATTAAAGAACTTGAAGAACATGATGCACATGAACACGAACATCACGATCATGATGAACATGAAGAACATCATCACCACGATCACGAAGAGCATGAACATCATCATGACCATGACCACGATGACGGCAAAGACCATTCGCACTGTGACCACGAACATGGACACTGCTGCCATGACCACGGCGAAGGTCATCAGCATGGCGACGAATTTGGCATAAGCACATTTGTTTATTATGTGCGTCGTCCGTTTGACCGCATGAAGCTTGAAAACTTTGCATCGAACTGGCCTGCTTCTGTAATTCGTGCAAAAGGCATTGTCTGGTTTGCAGATGACAATGATGAAGCTTTTATTCTTGAACAGGCTGGCCGCCAGATTCAGGCTGGTTATTCTGGTGACTGGATGGCAACAGCTTCTAAAGGACAGATTAAGAAAGCATTGGCAAGTGACCCTGAATTTGCAAAGAACTGGGATGAAAAAGTCGGCGACCGCATGGTTAAGCTTGTGTTTATCGGCCGCAACATGGACAAAGCCAAAATTATTGCAGATCTTGATGCATGTACTGTTGAACCAAAGTTAAAATAAGCAGCTTTTAGCTTTGCACTGAACATATAATTTATAGAACTGCTGGTAAGTTTGAATTATAGGATTTCAAGCTTATCAGCAGTTTCTTTGTGTGCTGTTTGAATGCGTAAAGGAAAAGCATGAGAAAAGTTTTTGAATCCATTTTATTTTTTGTTTTTATGGTCTGTTTTTTTACTTCCTGTGCAACTGCTTCAGGCGAAAAACAGGCTAAAGTCGAGAAAACTGAAGAACCTGTAATAAAAAATGTAAATGTGCTTGGTGCATGGATGAATTTGTATACAGAAGACAAAGAACTTTTGGATGCAATTTCTGGAAACAGAAAATGCGAAGAAGTTGGTCTTTGGTTCAAAAAGAAAGGTCGTGCTCATATAATTGTAAAAATCAATGGAATCTATTATTCTACAGATGACCCTATGGGTATTTTGAGATATAAAGTTTCTGGTGCTGGCATAACTTTGAAATTTCCAGATGGAACGATAATAAAATCTCTCGTAAAAATCAGTAATGATAAGATGACATTAACAATTCCGGATAATCCACCGATTGTTATGACAATGACAAAATTTAAAGATGAAAATCTGATAATAATTAGTGATTAGTTTCTTTTTATAAGAAATTGCTATTTGTATGAAAGTGCAGGATTTAATTGTTTTCTGCACATTAAAATGGAGGAATTTTATGAAAAAGATTATCAGTTTGCTGCTGATTATTTCGATTGCACTTTGCCTTTGCATTTCTTGCAGCACAGGCAAAACTAAAACTTCAACAGAAACACCAGCTTCTGCAAAAACAGAAGCACCTGCAAAAACTGAAGTTGCAGAAAGTGCCGAAGTTGTTGACCTTGTTGGAAAATGGGTTGACTGGACACGCAGCGATGGTTCAAAACTGAACAAAGGTTTTTGGTTTACAAACGATGGCAAACTTCATGTTTTGACAAAAGAAGACAAAACATATTATTACACGAACGAACCTGCTGATAATATGACTTATGTTGTTTCTGGCAACAAACTTTCTTTGACAGCAGAAAACGGTCAGGTTGTAACAAACTATGTAAGCATTTCCGGCGATGTTCTTTCTATAACAAATCCGAAAAATCCAGAAGAAAACATTACACTGAAAAAATCAAATGTTATTCCTGCTTTGAAAAAAGCAAAAGAAAAAGCAAAAACTGTTGATGCAAATGTAATCGGCATGTGGATTAGCACAAGTGCAAAAAGTGGTACATTTGATGACGAAGGTCTGTGGTTTGCAGATAATGGAAAAATCTATCCGCTTGTTAAATACAACGGCACATGTTATTACAGCGACGATCCGCAGTCTGTTATGTCTTATGCTGTTTCAGGTTCGTTGATGACCATTACATTTGCAGACGGCAAAACCGTAACATCAAATGTAAAAGTTAACGGCAATAAGCTTACTATGCTTGACCTGCAGAAGTTAAAAGGCGACATGACATTGACCAGATTTAATGGTCGTGTAGAACGTCTTACAAAGAAATAAATTTTCTGAATTTTTTGCATGATGTCATTTCTGAAAATTGAAATTTGAAGAAATGCTTGTATGTTTCTGCTGACTGTTTTTATTGTTTTGGCAGAACATGTGCATAAAATTAAAATGGTTTCATAAAAAAGGCTTCAGAGTTATTCAAACTGAAAACACTGAAGCCTTTTTGCTTTTTTATGAAAAATTAAAAAACGCAAAACAGATTAGACGTTGAATTTAAAGAAAATAACATCGCCATCCTGTACGATGTATTCTTTGCCTTCAATACGGTATTTTCCGGCTGCTTTTATTTCAGCTTCTGTTCCGTATTTTACAAGGTCATCAAATGAATAAGTTTCTGCTTTGATAAAGCCTTTTTCAAAATCGGTGTGAATGACACCTGCAGCTTTTGGTGCTGTGTCGCCGTTGTGGATTGTCCATGCACGGCATTCGTCTGGACCGGCTGTCAAGAATGTGCGGAGACCCATAAGATGATAAGCTGCACGAGCCAGAACAGCAAGACCGCTTTCTTTTAAGCCCAATTCACCTAAGAATTCAAGCCGTTCTTCAGGACTGCCCATTTCTGCAAGTTCAGCTTCGAATTTGCCGCAAATTACTACAACATCAGAATTTTCTTCTGCTGCAATTTTCTTTACGGTTTCAATGTAAGCATTTCCGTTTTTTATGCCATCTTCGTCAACGTTGCAGACGTACATCATAGGTTTCATTGTAATAAGATGACAGTCATACAAAGCTTCTTTTTCGTCATCTGTCAATTCTGCGATGCGTGCTGCTTTGCCGTTTTCGAGCAGCGGCTTGATTTTGTCTAAAGCGCCAAGAACTATTGCAGCTTTTTTCTGTTCATCTTTTCCCATAACACGGCTTGCACGCTGTGCTTTTTCAATGCGTTTATTAACTGTGTCCAGGTCGGCAAAAGCAAGTTCCATGTTGATTGTTTCAATGTCGTCTGCTGGGTCAATTTTATTGTTTACGTGAACAATGTCAGCATTTTCAAAGCAGCGGACAACATGAGCAATGACGCCAACTTCACGAATGTTTGCCAAAAACTGGTTTCCAAGACCTTCGCCTTTTGATGCGCCTTTTACAAGACCTGCAATATCAACAAATTCAACAGTTGCCGGAACCTTGCGCTTTGTCTGAAATTTTTCTGCAAGAAAATCAAGACGAGAATCTGGAAGATCAACAATGCCGATGTTTGGATTTATTGTGCAGAACGGGTAGTTTGCAGCTTCTGCCGGTGCAGAAGTTAAAGCCGAAAAAATAGTTGACTTGCCGACGTTTGGCAAGCCTACGATTCCACAATTTATAGCCATTATATTTTCCTCGATAAGTGAAGTGCTAAAAGTATACAGAACTTATGCAAAAATTGCAATTTATGATAAATGCTGCTGCGGCTGTTTTATATTGAATTTTTCAAATAGAAATTTTAATATAAAAGCATTAATCATAAATGTTTCAAAATAAAAGGGTCTTATATGTTTATTTTGTTCGGAGAGAAAACAATCATTACAGAACTGGGAATGACAAACATTTCCGGTACATGTTCAAACTGCCACAATCAGATTCATTTGAAAATAATAAAACATGCAGCATGGTTCACATTATATTTCATTCCGGTTTTTCCATTTTCTGTAAAGCGCTATAAAATGTGCCCGATTTGCCAGATTTCAGCAGAAATTTCAAAAGAAGAAGCTGAAAATCTGCTTAAGCAGTAAGTTATTTTGCGGAAAATTATGACTGCATAGCGCAGCAAGCTTGGCGCCTGTTTTTTGCACTGTGGTTTTCTTGAAAAAATTCAGCTTAAAGCTTAATTAGAAGCATCAATTTCTGCTATTTCGTCTTTTAAGGCAAACACTGCATCAACTATGCAGGATTCAAACTGCCTGTTGCGCTGTTCGTCAAAAATTCGAAAGGTTTTTTCAATTGAAAATTTATCTTTGTATTGGCGCTTGCTTAGCAATGCATCAAGAACGTCTGCGGCTGCCATAATTCTGCCGCAGAGAGGAATTTCTTTTTCTTTTATTTTGTTTGGATATCCGCTTCCGTCCCAGCGTTCGTGGTGATAAAGCGCCATTTGACTTGCAAGTTTTACGTAATTTTCATCTTCGAAACGGCTAAGTTCGTTGATGATGATATTGTAGCCTGTCCGCGAATGTGTCTGCATGATTTCAAATTCATCAGGTGTAAATTTTCCATTTTTGCAAAGGATGTTGTTTGGAACATTGATTTTTCCAACATCATGCAATGGCGCTGCAGAAACCATAAGCTTTATATATTCTGGCGTTAATTCATTTTTGTAATAGCCGTTTTCTGCAAGCTTTTTTGCAATAAGCTCAACATATTTGCTTGTGCGCTGAATATGAAGCCCTGTGTATTTATCTGACCATTCGATAATATGTGCAAAAGTTTCTATCAGATCATATTTCAGTTCTTCAATTTTATTCTGCTTTTCAAATTCGAGCGTAAGTGCTTTTTTGAATGCATTTGAAACTGAAAGTGCAAGTGCAAAAACAAAAACATATGCACATGAATAACCTAAAAATTCGGAAACAAAAAGTTCTGTAGGAATTTTGGGTGTAACATTAAAAAGTATGTTGCTGTGAGAGTTTATATACAAAGATGCAATCATAAGAATATATGAAACTATTGAAGTAATAATGGAAAGCTGCAGCGAAAAATACAGAGAACAGAAAAAAGGTCCTAGAATGAATGCTGTATAAACGCTTAAGCCGACACCTGGAATAACTGAAATGATAGAAACAAAAAATGCAAGCAGAATTAAACCTGTATATTTTGCAATTTCTTGAAAGTTTTTGTTTTTATTAAGCAAACGCTGAACAATCGTAAGGAATAAACCCAATAAAAAAATTGCAATGCAGTGTGTATAAGAGATAGAAAATAATTTAAAATAGCTTCCTGCTGCGAAACCGATTCCTAAGAGTGAAAGAAAAAACAAAATTACAGCAAGCTGCCTGTTCTTTTCTTCAAGGTTTTCCTTGTAATATGAACGTGTCTTGAATTTGTCATAAAAGCTAAATTGTTTGCTCATAGAAAATATATTATAAACCCTTATATGAAAAACAACAACTTTTATACTTAAGACAGAATATGTTGATTTAAATTCAAGAAAAAATCTATAATAAATAAAAATTCAGCATTGCTTGATTTTCTGATTTAATAAACGAAAATTCAAAAAATTCTCTGCATGGTTAGGAGATAAATATGAAAATTGCATTAGTTGGTTATGGAAAAATGGGACACATGATTGAACAGTGTGCAAAACGCGCTGGTCATCAGGTTGTGGTTACAATAGACGTAATTGCAGAAGATGCTTCTGTAAAAGTGCCGGCCGGAGATGCGGCAGCTGTTGCGGCAGCCGTAAAATCGAGTGGTGCAGAAGGTGTTATTGAATTTACACATCCTTCAACAGTGCTTGCTAATATAAAAGCACTGCTGCCGCTTGGACTTCCTTTAGTTGTTGGAACAACCGGTTGGAACGATAAACATGCAGAAATTGCCGGTTATGCTAAAGAAGTTGGCGGAACGATTATGACTGCTGGAAATTTCAGCATCGGTGTAAATATGTTCTATAAAATTGTAGAAGAAGCTGCAAAAATCATGGCAGATTTTGATGATTATGATGTTGCAACATGGGAAATGCACCATAATCAGAAAGCAGACAGCCCGAGCGGAACAGCTCTGGAAATTGCACGCCGTGTTCAAAAAGCTTATACAGAAAAAACAGAAATTGTTACAGATCCTTTCCACGAAAGACCTGCTGCAAATCAGCTGCATGTAAGTTCAACACGCTGCGGAAATGTTCCTGGAACACACAAAGTTTATTTTGACGGAACAGCTGACACGATTGAACTTACACACACAGCACGCAGCCGCGAAGGTTTTGCTGTTGGTGCTGTAAACTGCCTTGCAAAATTAGACAGCCTGCTTAAAGCTGGAAAACTTGCAAAAGGAAATTTGTACGGCTGGGACGACCTGTTTTAATCTATGGCAGAATACATTTCATCTTTTATAACTGGTTTTCAAGATATAGTTGCTCGCGATTTAGTAAAAAGAGTTTCTGGAATAAAAATATTGAATGTCTTTGACGGATTGATTCATTATCAGTTTTCAGGGAATTCAAGAGATTTGGAAAAAATCATTTATTTTAACAACACTTTTTTTGTTCTAAAAACTTTCAGCGGAAAAAACGCAAATTTTGCTGCTCTTGTAAATGCTGTCGCGGCAGAAAAAAAGTATTATCTTTTGAATAAAGGCACTTTTCGGGTTCGTTTTCAAAAAGAAAACCAGTTTGCAAAAGTTGAAAAAAACATTTCGCTAAAAGCAGAAGAAACTGTTTTACGCAATTCAAAGCTGAAACTGGACAGATTGAATCCTTCTACAGAAATCTGGTACTCAATCCGGAGGGAAAATTTTGCTTTTTGTGGTCAGCTTATTGCAAAAAGGGAATTTACAGAAAAAAATCTGAACAAAGGCGAGCTTAGACCGGAAATTGCTTATTTGATGTGCTGTTTTGCTGACATAAAGAAAAACGACACTGTTTTAGAGCCTTTTGCCGGCTATGGTTCAATTCCTGTGCAGATTTCTAAGCGTTTTAACTTCAATAAACTTTATGTAAGCGAAATTCAGCAGGAACTTGTTGACGCGCTGCTTGAAAAAAAATTATTGCAAAAAGAATCAATTTGTGTACAAAAGTGCGATGCATTTAAGCTTGAATATCTTGAAAATTCGGCTGTTGACAAAATTATTTCCGACCCCCCGTGGGGTTTTTATGAGCAGATTGAAAATATCGAATTGTTCTACGAAAAAATGTTTTCAAGCTTTCTGCGTGTTTTAAAAGACGATGGCTCAATTATTGTTCTTTCTGCAAGCAAACAGGAACTTTTGCAGGCAGCAGAAAAAAAACAGCTTAAACTTACAGAAGACCTGCATACGCTTGTAAACGGCAAAAAAGCCGCACTGTTTAAATTTTCTAAATAAAGCATAAAAAAATACATGCTTGTGCATCAGTACAACGGGACTAGAAAAGCTTATTGGATTTTAGAAGAGCTGTAAGGAGCTGAATATGAAAAAGCTTGATTTTTTGTATTTAATAATAGCTTTAATAGCATCATTTATAAGTTCTATTGCAGTTTATTTTTTAGTAAAAAATTCAAGAATTATATTTTCTGTTTTGTATTTCCTGTTTTTTTTAGGTGGTGCTATATGTCTTTTTCAAATCAAAACAGCCAAAATGAGATTCTCTGTGATCGGTTTGCTTTCAGTCTTTCCTGCTGTAATTGCTGCTATTTTTATAAAAAATGATTTAAATGTCGGTGAGATTTACTTTTGTTCTTATTCTTTCTCTTTTATCTGTTTTATTGTTTTGAATTGTGTTTTTTCAGTAGTTAAAAAAGAGATTAAACTTGAATTTAGTTTCAGAAAAGCTGTTCTTGGCAATCGTTCAAAAATACGAGAAAAGAAAAAGATGAGTAAGAAAGAAATCCTTGCAGTTATAAAAGACAATCTGGTTATAATGCTGATAATCTTTATTATTCAGATAATTGCTGCTGCTGTTTTAGGATATTTATATGCTGAATTCAGATGGCATCAATATATTAAAGAATTATTTTCGTCATGGTCGATAGATATTTCCTTTTTTAATTATTATTTATGCTGCTGCCATTGTGAACTTCCGGTTGCTATGGTTTTAATTCTTATATTAACAAGAAAAAATTTATTAGGAAAACTTTTCTCTGCCTGTAGATATTTTTTGTATATATGCTGCTTCTTTGTGTGTTTCATATTTTTTGCTTTTCGTGGAACAGAATCTTTGTGTTTTTGGAATCCTTTAATTGATACGAACCATTCAAAAACTTTTAATATTAATAATGTACCTAAAGTAAAAGAAGGGATGACCAGAGAAGAGATAACGGCTTTAATAGGTGGTCCTTTAGAACAAGAAAAAAACTACAGCCGTTATACAGAAGATGGTGGTACTCTTACTGGTGATTTTGCATGGTATAAGCTTGTTATTGTATTTGAAGATGATATTGCTGTAAAAATTGATTCTGATATTATTTGTGATTAGTTTTGGTTGATGTTAAAGTCTTTTGCACAAAAACTCACAATTTGACTGCAGAAATTGTGAGTTTTTGGCTGAATATAAAATCTAGCGGCTGTGCAGTTTGCCTCTTTCTATAAAATTCATATGTGCGGCTTCTTTCCTTGAAAGGCGCTTTTCTCCTAAATCGAGGGTTTTTGAATTGTTTCTGCTGCTCCGCCTGTTGTTAGCATTTTCTGGATTTTGCTGCTTAAAATCGCCCTTCTTTACATAGTCGAGCCATTCTTTTGGTTCAGCAACTTCAAATTTCAGTTTTTCACCTGTAAACGGGTGGGTAAATTCAAGCGTGCGCGCATGAAGGCAAAGTCTTTTAAAATGGTCTGTTTTTGCACGGTGTTCTTTGTCTCCGGCCAGTGGAAAACCGTGAAAGGCAAGGTGTGCACGAATCTGATTTTTTTTGCCCGTATCAAGCGAAAGTTCAAACAGAACGTGTGTCGGACCTTTTTCTATCATCTTATAATGTGTGCGTGCTGCCACGGTTTTAAAAGCTTTGCCAGTTTTGCTGAGTGTATTTTCTTTTGGAACAAAGCCGACATTATGTGCATTCTGTGCAAGTTCATCTTCAATCAAGCCTTCGTCTTCAAGGTCTGCTTTGAAAGTTTTTTCTGCAATGGCATGATAAAGGCGTTCGCTGACCATTTTGTGCCAGTTGTCCATAATCTTTTTTTGTGCCTGTTCGGTTAAGGCAAACATCATTACGCCGCTTGTATCTCTGTCAAGCCGATGCACGGCGTAAGGTTTGTGGTTCGTGTTTGCAGCACCTTCTTTTCGAAGAATTGCTTCAAGAACAGACTGTGCTGTTTTTGCTTTGCTGCCGGGGTAGGGCACAGATAAAAGCCCGGCCGGTTTATTTATTACTGCAAGATACTGATCTTTATATAAAATTTCAATTTTTTCAGCACTGTGGCTTTGGTTGTGTCCTGCATTCTGCAGGGCTGTTTGTTTTTCGTTTCGCATAAAGCGATAATATCACGTAAAGAAAAGAAAAACTATAGTTGTTCAAAACTCTTTTTGCTGGACATGTTTTGCGATATTTGAATATTTTAAGGGGCTGACTAAAAAGAATTGTCATGCCGAATTTAGTTCGGCATCTATGCTGTATATAGCGTATAGATTCTGAACTAAATTCAGAATGACACTATGTATTGAACTGTTTAGACACCCTCAGATTATTTTTGTTTTTTGTCCGTTACGTAATGCTCTTTTATAAAAGCTTCGATTTCTTGTTCTTCTTCTTTTGAAGCAAATCAATGTCTTGGCAAGAGAATTGACTTTTGCTTTGAAATGAATATTGAGATTAACTTTTTGCCGAATATAACATGATGAAAATCTTCTGTTGTATAATTATAACTTCCACAAATAAATTTAGATTTCAAAAATAGTTATTGATTTAATTCTTTCAAGACTTTGCCTTCTTCTTCAACGCATAAAATTACATCTTTTATATTTCCTATTTTTGAAATTTGTTGATTTAATTCAATTGCTTTATCTTTATTTTCATTTAGAAATTTTATGCCTTCATCAATCATACCCATTTCAAAATAATTTTCAGTAATAGAAATATATAAAATTGGGACAGGATTTTCTTTAAGTGCAGTAAGATTTGCTTTTAGTTTTTCTTTTGCCGATATTTTCGGTTTGTTGATATCTTCGTAATAGACGAGGGTTCCATCTATTATATAATAAAGTAATCCCCATGCATTTCCCATGTCATTTTTATTTGTTATAATTTTTTTGTTTTGTGCATCATAATTAGATAAAATAAGCAAAGCGTTGCGGTCATTAAAGTATTCAAATTTAATTTCTAAATCTTGATTTCCCGAAAATCTTTTTACAGTCATCAAACATGCATAACCGTTACTGATGTCTTCATAAATGCATTTGCAGGTGGCTTTTAATATTTCGTTGTCTACAAGGTTTAATAAATTTCTATTAAAACATACAGCCTGGTAGAACATTGATGCGAATTCAAAATTTGGATTCAATTGAGGACAATCAAAAATTTTGTTTGGGCTTCTGATTAATTCTAATTTCAGTTTTTGTGGTTTAGAAAATGCTGTTGAACACATCATTAAAAAAATAACAATGATTAATAATTTTCTTTTCATAATCTTCCCCTGATTTTTATTTTTTATATTGTATGAGTGGAAAATGACTTTTTCAATCAGCGTATCCTCTTATGGTTATAAAAAAAGCTCCGCAGTGTTTGCAGCACCTTCTTTTCGAAGAATTGCTTCAAGAACAGACTGTGCTGTTTTTGCTTTGCTGCCGGGGTAGGGCACAGATAAAAGCCCGGCCGGTTTATTTATTACTGCAAGATACTGATCTTTATATAAAATTTCAATTTTTTCAGCACTGTGGCTTTGGTTGTGTCCTGCATTCTGCAGGGCTGTTTGTTTTTCGTTTCGCATAAAGCGATAATATCACGTAAAGAAAAGAAAAACTATAGTTGTTCAAAACTCTTTTTGCTGGACATGTTTTGCGATATTTGAATATTTTAAGGGGCTGACTAAAAAGAATTGTCATGCCGAATTTAGTTCGGCATCTATGCTGTATATAGCGTATAGATTCTGAACTAAATTCAGAATGACACTATGTATTGAACTGTTTAGACACCCTCAGATTATTTTTGTTTTTTGTCCGTTACGTAATGCGCTTTTATAAAAGCTTCTACAGCTTGTTCTTCTTCTTTTGAAGAAAAGCAGTGGCGCGGCAAGATTATAAATTTTTGAAGAGAAATGAATATTACGATTGTTCTTTTTCCGAATATGATATATCGAAAGTCTTTAAGTGAATAATCGAAATATCCATGTTTTAAAGATTGAAGAATATTATCTCCCCTTATCAAAAGTTCTTGCTCATCATACAGTGTTTTGTCATTGTTATATATGCGACGGTATATAAATGGGAAAAGTAGTATGTAAGAAACTATCAAAATAATATATGGTATTGTATCATTTAAAATTTCCGAAATTTGTGATTTTAATAGAATACCTGAAAATAAACCGAAAATGGGCATACAAAATAAACAAATAACCATTATTTTTGCAATTTTTTTATGAAGATAAATCTCTGCTATAGATGCTAAAAAATCCTTTTCAGTTATATTAACTTTTACTTTATATTCCATAATTTTCTCCGCTTTGGCTGTTATTTTTCTTGATGATAGTGAGTGCCACATTGTACTATATACAGTTTGTTGTCAACTATTTTATAGACTAATCTGTTTGCTAAATCAATCCGGCGACTCCAATAGCCTGAAAGTTCATGTTTTAAAGGTTCTAGTTGTCCGCATCCTTTATTTTCGCCATTCCGTTCAATGTCTTTTATAAGTTCATGAATCATTTTTATCAGTTTTTGCTGATGTAATTCAAAAAAGTTACAATAGTCAGCCCATGCGATATCTGCCCAAACTTTTATCATTAAATTTTCTCCATAAGTTCATGAACCTTGCCGTTACCGTTTTCTATTTGTGCAATTCCTTGACGAAGATACTTCATATTTTCTTCAGAATAAATATACGGATCATCTGCTGCTTTTAATTCAAATGTTATTACGTTCTTTTTAATTGTAGCTTTTACAAAGGCTGTTATTGCAGTAGATACATTCAATCCAATTGAAGAAAGAATTGATTCAAACATTTTTTTATCATCATTTTCAATTTTTGCAGAAATAGTAGTCATGTTTAATACCTCTTACTACAAATTACTACTGCAATTGACTTTTGTCAAACGAAGAAAAAAATATCTGTATTATTGTCAGTTAAGCTAGAAAAATCCGGGTTTTTGGCATTCTTTTCTGTTTGAAACTAATTTCTGTGAATATAAAAAAATCCCGTCTGCATGTTGCAAACGGGATTAATTCAAGCTTTTAAGCTAGCTTATTTAGAAAGTCTCTTTTCGAGATCATCGAGACAGTCAGAAAGTTCTTTTGGAAGGTGTTTTCCAAATTTAGGATAATGGTTTTCACGGATATCCTTAACTTCTTTCAACCAGCCAGCTGTATCAACTTTGAGGATTTCTGGCAATGTCTTTTTGTAGCAGTCAGCCAATCCGTCTGTGTTGATAGCACCTTCTTTTGGCATAAATCCGATTGGTGTTTCAACAGCATTGTCTTTGCCGTTGCAGCGGTCGAAAATCCATGCAAGAACACGTGAGTTGTCGCCATAACCTGGCCACATGAATCCACCTGGAAGGTCTGCATTGTTTTCGTCCTTGCGGAACCAGTTAACATAGAAAATCTTTGGAAGTTTATCCTGATCTTTTGCAGCTTTTCCTACGTTTACCCAGTGCTGGAAGTAGTCACCCATGTTGTAACCACAGAATGGAAGAATTGCAAATGGGTCACGACGAATCTTGCCAACTTCAGCAGCATTGATTGTAGAAGCTGCTGTGATTTCTGAACCTACGAGAGAGCCAAGGAATACACCGTGGTTCCAGTTACGAGCCTGGTGTACAAGAGGTACAGTTGATGGACGACGACCACCAAACAAGATAGCAGAAATAGGTACACCTTCTG
>JAKSTS010000089.1 GCA_024402455.1 Treponemataceae bacterium | reverse complement strand
GCATTTGGCAAAGACGCAGAATTACAAGCCGGAAAACTTGTAAAAGAATTTGGAGGCAACAAAGTTTTGCTTCACTTCGGAGGTCAGTCTGCTAAAAGATCTGGTCTTTTAGACAGAGTAAAAAAATCACTGAATGCAGAAAACATACCTTTTGTTGAATTAGGCGGCGTTCATCCGAATCCACTCAGCACTTTAGTTTACGAAGGAATTGAACTTTGCAAAAAAGAAGGCATAGATTTTATCCTTGCAGTTGGAGGCGGTTCTGTAATAGACAGTTCAAAAGCAATTGCAATGGGCTGCTGTTATAACGGCGATTTCTGGGATTTTTACTGCGGAAAAGCAAGTCCTCAAAAAGCACTTCCAATTGGAACAATATTAACAATTGCAGCAGCAGGTTCCGAAGGTTCCGGGGATTCTGTAATTACAAAAAAAGAAGGCATGCTTAAACGCGGTGCAAGCGGCGAATGCATAAGACCTCGTTTTTCAATCTTAAACCCGGCATTAACACAAACATTGCCAGCATATCAGACTGCCTGTGGTGCAACAGATATTATTGCACATGTCTGCGAACGATATTTTACAAATACAAAAAATGTAGAAACAACAGACCGGTTATGCGAAGCAGTTCTCCTTGCAATGATAAATGAAACTCCAAAAGTAATCAAAAATTCTGATGATTACGAAGCACGTGCAAATATAATGTGGGCTGGCATGGTTGCGCATAACAACATCGTTGGCGTTGGCCGTTCGCAGGACTGGAACAGCCATGGCATAGAACATGAACTGAGCGGTCTGTATGACTGTGCACACGGCGCAGGTCTTGCTGTTATTATGCCAGCATGGATGACATTCGTTTACAAACATGATGTAATGCGGTTTGCACAATGGGCAACGCGAGTCTGGAACTGCAAGATGGATTTTTCAAATCCAGAAAAAACAGCCCTTGAAGGCATTGCAGCATTTAAATCGTTTTTAAAATCAATTGGAATGCCTGCAACTTTGGCAGAACTCGGGGGAAAAGCAGAAGACATTCCGCAACTTGTAAAAAATTTCGGTCTTCCAAAAGACGGAAAAACAGGTGGGTTTGTGCAGCTAAGTTCTGAAGACATTGCCGAAATTTATAAACTGGCATTATAAAAAAACAAAGCCCTTTGAAACAGCATCTCAAAGGGCTTTATATCAACTGAAAAATGTATTAAATTTTCACTAAATCTAATATCTCTTTTACGTCATCTAATCTGTATAAAAAGTAACAGTATAATTATTATATGTCAAAACGACCTGTTTAGAAGTCAAAAAAACATATCTTGTAGGATGATTTTCAAACAAGTCTTCTGTTGTTATAGTTCCATGAGCACCGTCACCTGTAATATCTGTCAAAGTATAAGATTTTTCAGAAGTAGTAGAAACTTCGACCCAGTTACCACTTGTATTGGAATATATTTTTCTTGCAACTTTTCTGTCAGAGAAAGTAAAAGTATCTTTTGAGTTGCCGTCTATATGATACCATGTGTGTCCATTAAAAAAATCATAAAATCCCCAGCCAGAAACACCACCATCAGGACCAGACGAAGAACTACTGCCACCACAACTAACAAGGCACACAGAACACAAAACTATCAATAACAAAAAAAACTTTTTCATCAAAACCTCTTTTATTGCTTCTATTTCAACATTTTACTAATTTATTGAAAAACTAAATGTTTTTCAGTATTAAGCCACATGCAAAACACTTTGCATATATCAATAAAAAAGAAACAATTTCAAAACTGCAAATTAAAACAAACGCTTTAACACAGCAATTCAATTATAAAAAATATGTATTATAAATTCAACAATTTTTTACAGATTATTTTAATCAAAAAACAAACCTATACAATAATAATAGTTTCAGATGCTGCAAATGATTCAGCATCTGAAACTTGAAAAGCAGCATTACATTTCTCAAATGTTATACTGCAATCAGCAGATTTTTGCCCAGCATGTTTTATTTTTTTTCAGAGCAACCAAGCCAACTGTCTTTTTCAATCATTTCTCTTTCAAGCGCATCTAATTTAAAAATATAGCTTTTTGAAAGAGAACCTGATATGAGTTTTACTTTTGCAGTATTATCATCATTTATTGTAATAATTGAATCTGTATCTTTTTCGCCAAAAGTGTGAAACATATCTTCAATGTCTTTTTTGTTCATTTCAACACCAAGCAAACCTGCTGCAAACATCTGCTGTCTAAACGGACGTGCAAAATTAGCAGCAACAAAAGCATATATTTCATTTACTTCAAGAGCCTGCACAGCCTGTTCAACAGAAGCCCCGCAGCCAAAATTTTCGCGTGTAATAATAACACGTTTTCCTGGAATATCAGCTTTTGGATTAAAACCATCAAGTTTTAAATCTTCTAACAAATAAGGCTTTAATGCCTGCTTTGAAGCTTCGGTAAAATATTTTGAAGGAATAATCTCATCTGTGTTAATATCTGAGCGATCAAGGAAAAGTACTTTTCCACCAAACTGTTTCATCTAGTTCTCCTGTAAAAACCTGCACCACTGTATTTTTTCAAACAGCAGAGAGCTATGGATAATATTTTCAAACAAGGTTTATAACCTGTAATTAAATGATAATATCATAGTTTTTGTGTAAATGCCACATTTATTTAAATGTCTTACAAAATTAAAAATACAAAATATTTTTAACTGTCTGAATATTCAGAACACAGTAAGTCGTAAAAACTAAATTTTTGAAAATCCTGAATATTAAACAGCTTCAACAAGCTTTTTCTCAAAAAGTTTTTGAAGAATTAAATCTACAATCTGTTCTGGATTATATTTTGCTGTATCAATAATCAAATCGCAAAAATCATATTTTGTGTTATCAATTTGATAAAGTGCTTTATATCTTGCAGAATCTTCTGAATCTCTTTTTTGGGTAAAAGCCATAATATCTGCCAGTTCACCGCCTTCCCTATTCTGAATGCGTGCAGCACGGATTTCAGGTTCTGCAAGCAAAAATACTTTTAAATCTGCTTCTTTTAACATCCAGACAGCAAGTCTTGAGCCAAGGACGCAAGATTCTTTTTTTGCAAGTTCAACCTGTCGTCTGTCAACTTCTTTATCAATGGAATCATCAGTTTTGGCAGCTTCAAGAATTTCAGGCAAAGTCATTTTTTTCTCTACTGCAAGCTGACGGAACGTAAAGTTTATAAGAGTTACACCAAGCTTTTCAGCAAGCAAAGTAGACACAGTTGTATTTCCACAGCCACTTTTGCCAGAAATAGCAATTCGAACCTGTTTATTTAAAGGAATTTTATAAGAATTCATATTTTCTCCATAAAAAGCAAATTATCAAAAATACAGCTAAAACAGCCTCAATAACATTATATGTAAAATATGCTTATGATTCAATTGATTTTTTATCAGCATAACTGCCTGCATAAAAAAAACGTCTGCAAGATTCTTGCAGACGGTGTAAAATTCATTTCAAATCTTTATTCGCTTCAACCAGCGTAGATTAAATCTTAAAGCGTTCAACTTCTTTTGTAAGAACAGCAACACCTTCAGAATTTTCAATAGACTTATTCTTTGAATCCATAGCAATTTCACGAATCTTTTCTGAGCTCTGCCCCATTTCGCCCATTGCAACATTAATCTGTCCAGTTGCTTCTGTCAAAGATTCCATTTCACGTACAATTTCGGCAGCACCGGCAAGCATTTCTTTTGAACTGTTTCGAGTTTCATTTGCAATCTTGTTGATTTTTTCCATTGAAGCAAGAACCTGTGTATTGCCTTCCTGCTGTTCTTCCATAGCCGAAATAACAACACGTTCCTGCAGCTGAACAGTTTCAGCAAGATTATAGATGCTTGTAAAGTGATTCTGAACAAGTTTCGTACAATCAGAAACCTTTTCAATTGCCACGTTAAGATTTTTAAGTTCTGTATTAATTGCTTTACCCTGCTGGTTAGACTGTTCAGCAAGTTTTCGAATTTCATCTGCAACGACAGAGAAACCTTTTCCTGATTCACCAGCATGAGCAGCCTCAATTGCAGCGTTCATAGCAAGAAGGTTTGTCTGAGAAGCAATTGTCTGAATAATTTTTGTTGCATCAAGCAATGAACTTGAACCTTCAAGAATTGACTGAGAAGATGTAACAGCTTCTGAAACACTCTGCTGACCTTCTTCAGCAGCTTTTCTCAACTGACCAACGGCAACAGAGTTCTTTTCGAGAACTTCATTAACAGAACGGACATTAGCAACCATTTCATCAACAGCAGCAGTTGATTCTGCAATGCTTGAAACCTGGATTCCAACATCTTCATCAAGTTTACGGACAGCCTGTTCAATCTGACGGATACTAGCACTGGCCTCTTCGACACCGCTCGACTGGTTTACAACAGATTCACGAACCTGTGTAATTGTGCCGGCAATCTGTGTAATAGCCGCAGCAGTTGATTCTGCACCAGTCATCATAACCTTTGCACGGCCTTCCGAATCTTCAGCAGTTTCTTTGATTGTATTAAGCAGTGCACGTGTTGATTCAACAAGAGTATTAATTGACATGGCAAGCATACCGTAGTCATCACGGCTATGAACAGGTTCTTTTCGCAAAGAAAAATCATTGTCTGCCATTTTTTCCATCATTTTTACAACATGATTAAGTCGTCGAGCTTCATGATGTGTTTCATTCCGCTGAATAAATACAGAAAATAAAACACAGAAAGCACCAACTGGAATCATTTTTGTACGATAACATTCCCAGATTGTTTCGTAGTTACCAAGCTCCATTTTGCGGCATGAAAGCATAACAAGAAGGACAGTTGCAACAGTTGAAGTTAATGTAACAAGAACATGTCGTCTTACAAGTCCCATTGAAATATCTTTTCTGCGCAATGGAAGCCATTCAAGCCACTGTTCAAATTCCTGAATCCAAACAACATAATAGTTAGTTGAAACAAAAAACAGAGAACCTAAAGTGCTAAACCACATATCATGCGGAACAAAATAAATATCTAAAAGTTTGCAAGAAAGTTTTAAAACAAGCGGAAGTAAAAGTGATGCGGCAATAGTAATTATAAACTGAACGACAGTAATTAAATTTGCCTTTCCTGAAAGCCTGTCAAGATTTGATTCTGAACCGTCAAAAAAATCAAATGACCGTCTGTAAACGACAGAAACTGAAACACCTAAAGCAGTTGTGAAAATAACAAACAAAATGTTTGGTAC
>JAKSTS010000088.1 GCA_024402455.1 Treponemataceae bacterium | reverse complement strand
CAATATGCGGTGCCTCTTTGTACAGAGGGTTAGGTCGACCTGCGGGAAAATGGCGGTTACGAACGTGTTCGCATTGAACGCGTTCACCTTGAGGAAGACGTAGGCAAGAGCCTGCACCTTGAAGGCGCTTACAGTTACATTGACTATAACCGAAGCGGCACACCGCTTATTGAAATTGTTACACGTCCGGACATGAACACTCCTGAAGAAGCTGCGCTTTTTATGCAGACTGTTCAGGAAATTTTGCGTTATGTAAATGTTACAGAAGGCAACCTTGAAGAAGGAAACATGCGCTGTGACGCAAATATCAACTTGAAGATTTGGGAAAACGGCAAAGAATTCCGTACTCCGATTTCTGAAATCAAGAACTTGAACTCATTCCGTTCTATTCGTGATGCATGTTCATATGAAGTTAAGCGTCAGCTTGAAGAATTTGATACAGACCGCCAGGAATTTGTTGTCGGTTTTAAACGCACAATGGGTTGGGACGAAGCAAAAGGCGAAACCGTAATTCAGCGTACAAAAAATTCGTTTGTTGATTATCGTTTTACAACAGAACCAGATATTAAACCTTTTACAGTTTCTCGTGCTCTTGTTGAAGAAGCCCGTCAAAAGGTCGGCGAATTGCCTGAAGCAAAACGCCAGCGCTTAAAGAAAGAATATGGTCTTTCTGATTTTGATGTTCAGACTTTGACATCATCAAGAGATCTTGCTCTTTGGTTTGAAGAAGCAGCCAAAAAATCAAAAGATCCAAAAAAAGCTGCAAACTGGATTCTTGCAGAGCTTCTTGCTGTTCTTAAAGAAAAAGAGCAGAAAATTACAGAAATTGCAATAAAGCCAGATCATATTGCAGAACTGGTAAACATTGTTTGTGCTGGAACGATTACTTCTAAGCAGGCAAAAGATGTTTTTGCAGAAGTTGTTGCAACTGCAAAAATGCCATCTGTTATTGTAGAAGAAAAAGGTCTTGCTGCTACAACAAACGTTGATGAAATTGCAGCTTTCGTCCGCGAAGTTATTGCAGAAAATCCAAAAGCAATTGCAGATTTAAAAGCCGGAAAAACAAATGTTGTCGGATGGCTTATGGGTCAGGTTATGAAAAAGTCTAAGGGCAAGGCAACACCAGCTGCAGCTACAAAACTTTTGAATGAAGAGCTCAAAAAACTTTAATGACAGAATCATTTGATTTTCTTGAAGAAATAACTAAACGCTACGGCACGATAAAACGTGCCCGTGGCTGTTTTCTCTACACACAAAGCGGCGAGCGCATAACAGATTTGTGGCTTGACGGCGGTCGTGCTGTTTTGGGCTGGAGCGCTGGAACTGCACGCATGCATTTTAAAAACAGCATTGACCGCGGTTTTACAGGTTTTTGCAGTTCTGCACTGCCTGCAAATCTGAAACGAGCGCTATCGTCTTTATGCAGCGGTTTTGCTTTTTTTGCATTTTATACAGATTCTGCAAAAGTCACAGATGCTTTGTGTTCAGCCGGTTTAAAAGGTGCAGCACCTCTTTATCTTCCGTGGGTTGATTATGGTTTTGATTTAAAAGCGATGCCGCACAGCAAAATCAAGAAAGATGCACCATTTTATACAGATGAATCGTTAAAAGAGCGGAAAAATTTGCTGCAAAATGCAGACTGTGTTGAAATTGTGCTGCCTTTCAGCTGGCGTCCTGTAACACTTCTTGCGTTTCGTAATGCTGAACTGCATGCAAAAGTGCCTGCCTCTGACGGAATTCCTGCACCTTTATGCGAAGCTTTTTGCCGTGCAATTTACGATTTGCGCCTTGAAATTCCAAAGCGTGCAGCAGAAGACTGGGCTGTGTTTGATAAGTTTTGTACTCCTTATTGGAACAGGGTAGGACCGTATTTGTGCTGCAAAGTGTCAGAATCGCAGTACAAGGACTTTTTTATGCATTGTCTTGATCAGAAACTTCTTATTGCTCCTTCTTTCGGACAATATTCGGTTGTCCCATTTGGAGCAAATGATGGTGTTTTTGCCGGTTTAAAGAAAAATCCTTTTGCGTTGTGTTAAAATCAACGGAGAAAATAAAAAAAAGACCGAAGCTTACGTTTCGGTCTTTTTTATAGGAGTGCATTTTAGGCATCTTAAAAAATCAAGATGATGCACACTTCTAAAAGCTAATTTAATGCTTAAAACAAAATTATTCTGTTATAAATTTGTCTTTGCCTGCTCCACACTGCGGGCATTTATAATCAGCTGGAACATCTGCCCATTTTGTGCCTGGTGCTACGTTAGCTTTAGGATCTCCATCATTAGCGTCATAAACAAAGCCACAACTGTCGCACTGCATTCTCTCTATCATGATTAAAACTCCTTAATATTTCTTTCAAAAAGCAACTGCAAAATACAGCATGCCTATATTATAAGCGGTTTAAAAAATATCGCAAGTACAATTCGCAAAATTTGAACAGATTTTTACATTTTTTTAAAATCTGTTCAAGCTTATTTTGAAAATTCAATATCCTTTAATTTTATGCTTGTATATGTATGAATATCCGCAGGATTTTCATGCCAGCCAAGCCATATTGAAGTATTAATCAACTGATATGATTTTTCAAAATATAAAGGAAGAACAGCCGTGTCTTCAACAACTGCAATTGTTTCTGCCTGCCGCAGGACTGCAAGACGGTCTGCATTTACAAGTGAACGGTTTGCGGTGCGCAGAAGTGCGTCAAAAATCGGGTTGTTATATCGTCCGCAGTTTTCTTTGTCTGTTGAAACAAATTGCAGCAAAAAACTTGTTGGATCGTTTGATGCTGTTTGCCAGCCTGCACGGGCCATGTCAAAACCGTTTGCCCTGCGTTTATTTACAAAATCGTTCCAGCTTAAAGACTGCAGTGTAATATTTACACCAAGATTTTTTTTAAGTTCATCTGCAATAAATAAAGCTGTCCGTTTGTAAAGCTCATTTTCTTCATTATAAGCAAGAATTATTTCATCTGTGTTGTTTTTGGCAAAATCGCTCTCTTTTAAAAGCTGCTTTGCTTTTGCAACATCATATTCTGGTGTCTGTACAAGTTTCCAGCCTGTTCTTGACGGAACAATAGCAGCTGCTGGTTCTCCGTTTCCTTCAAGAATTTTTTCTACAAGGGCAGTCCGGTCAATTGCAAGACTGAATGCCTGCCGTACTTTTGGATTGCATAAAAGTTTGTGGTTTACGTTCAAGTAATAATAATGAACACATGCTTTTGGAGAGCTCAGAAAATATGCATTATCTTTTACTGTTTCAATTTTTTCAAAAGGAATATCTGGAATCCATGAAATTTTTCCATTATTAAAATCTTTGAAAGTTTCGTTTGAAGCGCCTTTTTTTAGAAAGACGATTCTCGAAAGTGAAACAGCATTTTTATTCCAGTATTTATTGTTCGCAAGCAGTGTCAATGTGCCGTCAGAAGCAAGACTGTGCACTTTAAATGGTCCGTTTGTAACAATATTTGATGCTGTTGCCCATGAATCAGGTTTGTCTTTAATGATATGCATTGGCAGCACTGTAAATGCGCTGTTGTACATTAACTGAACTGCGTTTGCTTTTGGTGAAGAAAATTCAATGCGTAGTGTTCTGTCGTCTAAAACTTTTAATCCGACATCTTCTCTTGTAATTTTTTTATTGATATAAGCTTGTGCACCAGAAATCATTTCTGCTAAAAGGTGGAGCTTTTCCTGGTTTTTGCAGTTGTCCATTATATAAAACCATGAATCAGCAACGGTCTGTGCTGTAATTGTTTTTCCATCGCTCCATTTTGCCGGTCTTAACTTAAAGGTGATGCTCCGGCAGTTTTTTGAATATTGCCAGCTTTCGGCTAGGGCCGGTACGGCATCTCCTGTAACAGCGTCTGAAGAAACAAGCCCTTCAAAAATGGCTCTGTAAATGCGTTCGTCTGCATTTGTCTTTATGTTTACAGGGTTTAAAACAGGTTCATCTGTGCCGTTTGCAATAATACAAGTGTTTGCGTTTGTGTTTTTAATGCAGCTTGTGCAGACAGCTGCAAACAAAGCCAGCAAACTGATTCTTGTAAAATTCTTAAAAAAGTTTTTCATGCTTTTATTTTATCAAATACTTTTACGTTTTTAAAGATGTGTTTTAATTTTGACGTCTGCTGAAATATATCAGATTAAACCTGTTTGGAAAAATTAGCTTAAACGCAATGCCTCTCTTGTCAAGTTCAGGTTGCGTATTTATAATTTTAATGAACTATGTAAATAAGGAGATTTTTATGAATTGCCCTGTGTGTAAAATTGAGGAGCTTAATTCTGTAGACTTGGAAGGTGATTTACAAGCTTTTGAATGTCCAAAATGTAAAGGAAATTTTATACCGTATTTCAATTATCAAAAGTTCTTGGAAAACAGAACATTGAATATGGATATCATTGATAAAGTAAAGTTTAATAAAGTTTTTAATAGCAAAGATGATGATACATTAAAGAATTGCCCTGAATGCGGAAAAGTATTAATCGCAAGAAAAGCAGGTTTCGGGTTGGAATTTTATATAGAAAAATGCGACCATTGTTCTGGTATATGGCTTGATGCAAATGAATGGAATTTCTTGAAAGAAAGTAATTTAGAAAACAACATTTATTATATTTTTTCATCTTCCTGGCAAAATTATGTTCATAAACAGGAAGTGCATGAAATAAAAATCAACAGCATTAAAAAATATTTCTCTGCTGAACAATCTGAAAAAATAATTGATTTTCTAGATTGGCTTGATAACCAGGAAAACAAACAGGAAATACAATCGTATATAATATCAAATTAAATATGGCTGTCTTTTCGCAACAGCATAATCTAAAATTACAGTTTATTCAGCGAAAACTGCCGCTTTTTGTTTTCAAAAACCGGCAGACGTTGGGCAAAAGCCAACTATAGAGATAAATCACGGGGTTTTAGGAGCGTTCCCTAAGCCGTGCCGGAAAAGGAAAGGTTGAAGGAAAGAAAAAACTGTGCTTCGAATGAAGCGGTTTATCCTTTTCCTTCAAAAGTTCCGGTTCTTCCAAGTGTCAAAATGTCTTGTAAATTTCTGCAATAAATAGTACTATTTTCGCAAAACCGCAAGGTTTTCCTTCTGGCGCTCAGATGAGTTTCCATCATGAAGTCTTTCATTTGTAGCCGCGCGCCTGGACTGCAAAAAAATCTTTTTAAGGAGTGTTTATGTCAACACCATTAGAAAATTACCTTGCTTCGTGCAACGGCAAG
>JAKSTS010000087.1 GCA_024402455.1 Treponemataceae bacterium | reverse complement strand
GGCTCTGTGTGTTGTTATCATGTTTTAGTGCAATGTAATTGCCATCAACTTCATCTGTTCCTGTTATTTCAACAAGACCGCCTCTTGCCGCAAGCACTGGTGTTCCAATTGGTGCTGCAAGGTCAACACCTTGATGGAATTTCTCTTTGCCTGTTATCGGGCTTATTCTTTGACCGTATGATGATGTGAGCACGCCCTGCGGCAGTGGCGAAGAAAGTGCCGTGTCTAAATAAAATGCACGCTCTGTCGGTTCAAAATGTGCTCCGCACAGGAAAAAGAATTTTTCATTGTTAATAGTGTAACATGGGGTTTCACTTTCTATAAAGTCTTTTTTTGAAAGAATGTGCTCTAAAGTTGTTTCTGGGCGTGTTGATATGAACAGCCCCGGCACAGTTGGCAAAAGAATTGTAACACCTTCAAGCATTGCATCTGAAGAAGCAAATCTGTTTAGTGTTGCAATTGTTTCCTGCGGAATATTACATCTGGCAGAAACTGTCATTATTGTGTCGCCCTTTATGCCTGTGTATGAATAAATTCCAAGAAACGGGTTGTTTCCCTGTGCAATAAGCTTGTAAGTCTGTTCAACATCCTGCATGTACTGCTTGAACATAGGGTTTCTTGACTGAAGTTCATCTATGTGAGGATAGTTAAAAGCAGAAGTTGCATTTGCATGTGCAAAGCATGGAAGATTAATGATAAAAAATGTAAAAAAACAGAATTTAATAAAAAAATCAGATTTTTTCTCTGTCTTTTTGATTAAAATTTGTTTTTGTTGTGCCAAATGCAAGAATTCCATAAAGTAATACCGTAATAATAATGGAACTAAACGAAGCAATCAGCTTTTCTTTATAAAGGAACGCTAGTGCAGCTGCCAAACCCGCAGCAACAATAATAAATTTTGCTGTGTTTTTGATGGTTTGCTGCAGGAGCATACGTTTTTGTTCTGCTGTGCCTGCAATTTTAATTCTATTTCTTAATCGGTAAAAAAACAGAATAACAAAAGCAATAACGCACGTATAAATGACAATTATGCTGTATTGTTTTGGAAAAACAACAGCTGCCTTCCATAAAGGAAAAACAACTATGAAAGCTGCAGATGCACAAAGGCAGAGAAGCAGTAGTATTTTGAATAAAACTGAAATAACCGTGGCATAACCACGAAGGACGTTACGGATCATTGCACAAAAAAATGACCGAAGCAAATGCTTCGGTCGTGTTAAACAAAAAGTTAGCCTTCTACGATTGCAGAAGTTGGACATGCTGCTGCACATGCACCACAGCTAGCGCAAGCGCCAGCATCGATTTCGCGTTTTCCGTTCTGTTCGCTGATTGCTCCAACTGGGCATTCACCCTCGCAAGCACCACAGTTTACACAAGCGTCTGTTACTTTATAAGCCATTGTAAAACCTCTCTTAGAGTAGTATTATTGGGAGCATATCATAGAATCTGTCTAAATACAAGACAAATATCTTTAAAACTTCTAGTTTTTGTAGAAAAGGTTTTCAAAATTGAAAATCTTAATATAAAAGCCTGTTCTAAAAATTAATTTTTTAGGACTGTTTAAAATCATTTGAATTCCGGGGGAAAATATGAAAACTATGACAAAAAAAGAAATTGCTGCAATGATTGACCATACTCAGTTAAAAGCTGCTGCAACAGAAGATGATATTTTAAAACTTTGCAACGAAGCTGCAGAACATGGTTTTGCTTCTGTCTGTGTCAATCCATACTGGGTTCCTTTTGCTTTTTCAAAATTGAACGGCACCGGCGTAAAAGTCTGCACTGTAATCGGTTTTCCTCTTGGGGCAAATGCTTCTGCAATAAAAGCAGAAGAAGCAAAACATGCCGTTCTTCAAGGTGCACAGGAAGTTGACATGGTGATTAATGTGGGCCTTGCAAAAGCTCACAATTATAAAGCTGTTGAAGAAGATATTGCCGCTGTCGTAAAAGCTGCACATGATGCAGAAAGAACACAAGGCTATAAAGCAATTGTAAAAGTAATTATTGAAACATGTTATCTTACAGACGAAGAAAAAACAGCTGCCTGCATTGCTGCAAAAAAAGCCGGTGCAGATTTTGTCAAAACTTCAACAGGTTTTGGCACACCAGCCAAAAATCCAGACGGAACGGCTGCGCCAAACGGTGCAACTGTGCATGATGTTGAACTTATGAGAAAAGCAGTTGATACAGCAGAACCGCTTGATAGACACGTCTGCGTAAAAGCTTCAGGCGGCATTCGCGATGCAGAAACTGCACTTGCAATGGTTGCAGCTGGTGCAGACCGCCTTGGCGTTTCAGCTGGCATTGCAATTGTAAATGGAATTAAATGAAAATATTATTGCCGGCTCTGAATTTTTAGCCGGATGATTTGTAAAAAAAGACAAAAAAAAGTGCTGTCTAAACTTCTGTTGTCTATGGAACTTGTTCAGCCTTATGTCTGACAGGTTCTTTTAGACGTTTCTTTTAGACAGCACCTTTCAAACGGAAAATATGATGTTGCTGCAAAATCTTGCACACCTTATGCAGTTGCAACAAGTGGTTTTGCTTCAACTTTTGTCAAATATCCGGTTCGCACACAGGTTTCAAACAGCTCTTTAGACATGAATTCATTTATGATTTCATTATAGCCGTCTTTGTCACGAACGATTCTGATGACAAAACCCTCATCTGTCTCTCTCAAAAGTGTTATAAAATCGTTCGATCCGTTCAGTGTACGCAATGAATAAGTTTCCACATCGGCCTCCTTTTGGGTGTTTGTACAGACTCCCACCTCACAAACACATTTAGAATTTCGGCATTATAAAAATTGACTTAAGCTTTTTCACTAATATTTCCATGGTTTTGATAAAACTGGAATCATGCTATAATTATGGAAGTTTCGGGCTTTTGACTGGTTCTAAAATTTTGTTTTAGAAATAATCCTGAAAAAGAAGGTGACATGTTCGGTCTTTTTAAGAAAAAACAGAAACAAACTGAATATAATCTTGTAAGCAAGACTTTTTATTCTGTTGAAGTTGGAATCCTTGACAATTATTTTCCTTTGGTTGCAGACATTCATTCACATATGATTGGTGTTTATGATAATGAACGATGTTATGTTCAGTATTATTTTGATGGTCTTATGCCTGTTGCTGCAATTCTCTGGATTGATGACTGGAAAAGCAGCCTTTCTGAAGAAGACAGACTTGAAATTTTTACATTGCTTGATGTTCCGGCAACAAAAAGTGCTCATATTCTGGCTTTTGAGGTTAATTCATTTCTGCATAATAAAGGTTACGGCAGAGCAGTGTTAAAAGATTTTGTTTCAGATAAAGATTTTGTGGCACTCAGTGCAATTGATGGTTCGCAGGGGTTTTATAAAAAGTGTGGCTTTGACGTAGACCGCCTTTCTAATTATTATTTTTATATGAAAAACAATAAGCCGAAACAATGGAATGATTTGTTAAAATGACCAGTTGAAAAATGTGCTTTGCTGTTTTTGACAATTACCTTAAAATGAACGAAACACTATTTGACATTAGCTTGTTTTTTTGATATATTGCTTTCCGTTGGGATTGTAGCTCATCTGGATAGAGCAACTGCCTTCTAAGCAGTAGGTAGGGGGTTCGAGTCCCTCCAGTCCCGAAAAACATATTTTGTATCTTGCTTGCTTAATCCCGGCATTTTGTCGGGATTTTTTTGTTCTTTTTAAATTTGAAAAATTTGCAGAAAAGGATAGAATGTTTTAAACTCTAAAACGAGAAAAAGGTGCAGGATTTATGTTTGAAAGAATAAATGTTAAACAGCTGAACAGTCACATATATCTGCTTGATGACCATGGTGAAGCAACTGGTTATCTTGTTGTGGGACAAGAAAAAGCATTAGTTATTGATACGATGAACGGGCTTGAAGATGTTCATGCAGTTGTGCAGAGCATTACAAAACTGCCGGTTCAGGTTGTAAACACGCATGGGCATTGCGACCATATTTTTGGCAACATTTATTTTGACAAAGCTTTTATGAACCCGGTTGATAATGAACTTGCACTTGAACATATGAAACGACCTGAGTTTTTGGAAATCTGTAAAACTCACGGGAGGACAATGGTACCATATGTTCCATTGCATGACGGCGAAACAATTGATATCGGCGGCTTGACTTTTAAGGTTATTGCATTGCCCGGTCATACACCAGGTGGAATCTGCCTTTTATTAAAAGAAGACCGCATTCTTTTTACAGGCGACAGCATAAACCATCATCTGTGGATGCAGCTTGATGAATGTCTGCCTCTTGACGAATTTTTGAAAAATCTTGAAAACATTTCGTATGTTGCAGACGAAGCTGACTTAATTCTTCATGGTCATGCACAGGATTTTGACGATATAAGCCTGTATTTTCAGCTAAAAGACGGACTAAAAGATTTGATTCTGACAAAAGGTGAGGGCGATGAAATTTTTGAGTACGGCTATAAATGGCTTACAGGCAGGTGCAGACAGCATCCCTTCGGCGACGGAAACAGTGTGATTTGTTACTAATGTTTCGGTTTTGCGTTTGGATTAGTGCTGCAAATTTGGGCGAATTCTGCGAAACCTGCCAGTGTGCACTTTGCGCAAATTTGTCAGTTTTTGCGAAGTAAAAATCTGACCGTTTTCGTCAAACCAGCCCAAAGCATGTGATTGCTTCCAAAGCGAAAACCAAACTGGTTTGGGTTGGTGTACAAAAATACAGCCTTTCGTGAAAATTAAACTTAGTTTACATATCTGTTGGCTATCTATGAAAAATTTTTTTCCATATTAGCCCTATAATAAGGACCGGAACAAATAGAAATATTATTGAAAAAAGGAAGTCTCCGTCTTTGAAATTTGCCATAAAAAAACTAAATATTCCTCCTATGAACTCATTCTTTTTAATAAGTTCCAAAAGAAACATACTATATGCATACCAGGCAATAATCAAAATCAGATCCTGCAAAAAAATAATCACTTTGTTCATTTGGTGCATCCTCCTAAAAAGCTATTAGAAGCATAAGGATTAATAATATTAAATGCATTTTTTGAAAATTCATTTACTCTTGTTGAAAAGTTAGTTGCAGGAGCTAAAACAGCACTTTTTTAAATCTCTGTTACAAAACTGCAACAATTTAGTTTAATTTGCTTTTGTCCTTTTGAACAATTTACAGTATTTAGATCCTTCCATATAAAATGCATTTGATTCTAATGCATTCCATTCAGATGATAAATCAGTTTTT
>JAKSTS010000086.1 GCA_024402455.1 Treponemataceae bacterium | reverse complement strand
AAATAACATGAAAACAATGAAAAAAATTCTGGCGGCTTTTTGCTGTATCTTTTTTGCTGTAAATGTTTTTGCAGCAGATAATTCTTTGCCTGAAGTAATAAAAGGCAATAACAAAGATATTTACAAATATTCACTGAAAAATGGAATTCCTGTTTATTATGTTGAAAATACAGAAAATGCAGTTGATGCCATTTCTATTGTTGTAAAAGGCGGCCGTACAACATTAAAGCCTGAACAGTCTGGTCTTGAAAAGGCTTTGTTTACAATGATGACAAAAGGCTCTTCAAAGTACAGTTTTGAAAAAAGACAGCAGATTTCATACGAAAAGAGCGCTTCTGTCTATCAGTCTTGTGGAAGTGGAGCATCTATTCTTTCTGTGTCATGCCTTAATTACTATATGGACGAAATGCTTCCTGTTTTGACAGACAGTTTCTTGAATCCAGCTTTTACAAAGCCAGTTTATGAAACTATGATGACCGAATTCAATCAGTCCATTCAGTCTGCATTAAATAATCCGTGGGGGCTTTTGGATTATACAGTTGAAAAAGAGGCTTACAAAGGTCATCCATACGAAGCAGAAATTTCGCCGAATGCTGAATCAATTGAAAATATTACAATTGATAACATGAAAAAATGGCATAAGACAATTCTTGATTCAAGAAGAATCTGCATTGTTGCTGTTGTAAGCATGAAGCCAGAAGATCTTGTAAAAAAATTAAACTCTTCTTTGGGTTCAATCAAAGCATTAAAAACAGAGCTTAAAGAAGTTGAAATTCCAGATGTCAAAATTTCCGGTGACCCTGTTGTTCTTACACATCCTTCTGCAAGTGGTTCAGGCTATATTATGAACAGTTTTGCTGCACCGTCTACTGTCAGTGAAGACTATATTCCTGCAGCGCTTGCTTCTTCAATTTATTCAACAACAGTGTACAATGTTGTTAGAACAAAATATGGTGCATGTTATACACCTGGTTCTTCTATGAATGGTTCAAAAGCAAACCTTGGCAATGAATATTTGTACATGGCTTCTAACTTGAAAGATTTTGCAAAATATATGAAAGAAGCCAGAAACATCATGGCAAAAGGCAAATATGTAGAAAAATTAAATAGTGATGGTTCGTTTGAATTCTCTTCTATTGAGGACTGTCTGCCAGGTGTAAAAAATCAGTTCATTAATTCAATTTATTCTTCTAACACAACTACAACCGGCCGTTTAAGCTTATATGTTTCAGGTCTTGTTGTTTTTGATGATATTACTGCTTACGATACTTTGATGCAAAGAATAAATGCGGTTTCGGCAGATGATGTTTTAAGGGTTTTTGATAAATACTGGGTAAATGGTTCAAAACGCTGGTTTGCTGTTGTCGGTCCAGAACTTGAATCAACAATATCATTTGAAGAATAAAACTGAATATATTTTTTGCTGTGCATAAAAAATTGAATTTGTACAGCATAAAACTGTTGAAGTTAAAAGCTGTGGCGATTTACCGCAGCTTTTTTTGTCTTTTATTTTTTCAACCATTTAAAAGCATGTTATACTAAAAGAAAGTTCTAAAAAATGTAATTTTTAGGACTGTTCTAAAGCAGAAGCATCGGCATATTGCAGAGTTTGCAATTCTGGAGGAAAAATGAATAAAGACTTTATCATTGCGCTTGATCAGGGAACAACTTCTTCAAGGGCAATTATTTATAATAAAAATGCACAGCCGCTTATATCACGTAACCGCGAATTTACTCAGTATTTTCCAAAACCGGGCTGGGTTGAACACGATGCAGAAGAGCTTTTTCAAAGTCAGCTTGGTGTATTAAAAGAAATTGTTGGACTTGCAGGCAAGAATGAAAAATGTTCATGCAAAGAACTTGCTGACCGTGTTGCTGCCATCGGCATAACAAACCAGCGCGAAAGTGTGGTGCTTTGGGAAAAATCAAGCGGGAAACCTGTGCATCATGCAATTGTGTGGCAGTGCCGCAGGACAAGCGCAATCTGTGACAGACTTATTGCAGAAAATAAAACTGATTTTTTTAGCAGCAAAACAGGTCTGATAATTGATGCATATTTTTCTGCAACCAAAATTGCATGGCTTTTAGAAAATGTTGAAGGTTTGCGCAAAAGAGCAGAAAAGGGCGAAATCCTTGCAGGTACAATTGATACATGGCTTATTTGGAAACTTTCCGGCGGGAAGGCTCATGTAACTGATGTAACAAATGCAAGCAGAACAATGCTTTTTAACATTCACACACTTCAGTGGGATGAAGAGATTTTAAAACTTTTGAACATTCCGCGCTGCATTCTTCCTGAAGTAAAAGATTCAAGCTGTGTTTACTGTTCAACTTCAAAAGATGTATGCGGTTTTGAAATTCCAATTGCTTCTGCTGTAGGTGACCAGCAGGCAGCACTTTTTGGACAGGGCTGTTTTGAAGCTGGGACTGCCAAAAATACTTATGGAACGGGCTGCTTTCTGCTTTTGCATACAGGCGAAAAACCTGTGCTTTCAAAGCACAATCTTCTTACGACAATTGCGCTTGGTCTTAATGGCAAAGTTTTTTATGCACTTGAAGGCAGCGTCTTTATGGGCGGTGCTACTATAAAATGGCTAAGGGATGAGCTTGAACTTATTTCAACAGCACACGAATGTGATTTGCTTGCAGAATCTGTGCCGGATGCAAATGGCGCATATCTTGTGCCTGCTTTTACTGGTCTTGCTTCGCCTTACTGGGACATGTATGCGCGTGGTACAATAATCGGTTTGACCCGTGGTGTAAAAAAAGCGCATATATGCCGGGCTGCTCTTGAAGGAATTGCTTTTCAAGTAAAGGATGTAATCGACTGCATGATAAAAGATTCCGGAAAACCTCTTGAATCTTTAAAAGTTGACGGCGGTGCATGTGTAAGCGATGTAATGATGCAGTTTCAGTCTGATTTACTGAATGCTGATGTAATAAGACCGCAGAATGTTGAAACTACTGCGCTTGGGGCTGCTTTTCTGGCTGGTCTTGCTGTTGGGTTCTGGAAAGATACAGATGAATTAAAATCATGCTGGAAAGCACAAAAAACTTTTAAGCCTTCAATGTCTGCTGAAAAACGCGAAAGCATTTATGCTGGCTGGCAGAAAGCTGTTTCGCGTTCTCTTAAATGGGAACAAGAGGTTAAGCAATGATTTATGATGTGGCTGTTATTGGTGCCGGAATTGTCGGTTCATGTATTGTACGCGAATTGAGCCGCTATAAATTAAATGTGTGCATGCTCGAAAAAGAAAACGATGTTGCCTGCGGTACTTCAAAAGCAAATTCTGGAATTGTTCATGCTGGCTATGACCCTGAACCTGGAACGCTGATGGCGATGCTTAATGTTAAGGGCGCAGAAATGTATCCTAAACTGGCACAGGAACTTCATTTTGATTTCAAGCAGATTGGTTCGTTTGTAGTTGCTTTTTCAGATGAAGATATGGCTCATCTTGAAAAACTTTTGCAGAGAGGAAAAACAAACGGCGTAAAAGAACTCAAAATAATTGACAGACTTGAGCTTGAAAAACTTGAACCGAATATTGCAAATGAAGCGTGCGGTGCACTTTTTGCGCCGACTGCCGGAATAATAAGTCCGTATCAGGCAACATGGGCCATTGCAGAATGCGCAGTGCAGAATGGCGTAAAGCTTTTTTTGAACAGTCAGGTGCGCAGCATTGAATATGAAAAACCAGACGCAGAAAGCAATGAACCGCTGTTTGCTGTAAAAACAGCAAAAGGCGTAATAAAGGCACGTTTTGTTGTAAATGCAGCAGGTCTTTATGCAGATAAAATCAACAAAATGATTGGCGCAAAATCTTTTGAAACAGTTCCACGCAGAGGCGAATACTGTCTTTTGGACAGCAACTGCAAAAATATTGCTTCTCATGTGCTTTTTCAGCCGCCTTCAAAACTGGGCAAAGGCGTTCTTGTTACACCGACTGTTGACGGCAATATTTTAATCGGGCCAAGCGCAGACAACGTGCAGAAGCCAGATGAAACAGCAACAACACAGGAAGGTCAGCAGACAGTTTTTGATACAGCCTGCCGCACAATTCCAGATTTGCCAAGACGAAACATAATCAATTCTTTTGCAGGGGTTCGGGCTTTGGCTTTCTGTAAAAAAAATGAAAAGCTTGAACCTTTGAATGATTTTTTAATAGAAGAAGATGACTCTGTAAAAAAATTTATAACAGTTGGCGGCATTGCTTCTCCGGGGCTTACGGCAGCGCCTGCAATTGGCGTGTATGTTGTTGAACTTTTGAAAAATGCAGGGCTTCAGCTTGAATTAAATTCAGATTTTGTTGCCGTAAGAAAAGGCATCGAAAGCTTTGCAAGAGCATCTGCTTTACACAAAGCCGAACTCATTGAAGAAAATCAGCTTTATGGCAGAATAATCTGCCGCTGCGAAATGATAACAGAAGCAGAAATTGTTCAGGCTATTCATTCTGTAATTGGTGCTTCTGATCTTGACGGCGTAAAAAGACGCACAAGAAGTGGAATGGGCAGATGTCAGGGTGGTTTTTGTTCTCCGCGTGTAACAGAAATTTTAAGCAGAGAATTGAAAATTCCAATGATTGAAGTAACGAAAAAAGGCGGTTACTCTTACATGCTTTACAGCAAAACACGCAGTATAGACGAGGTTCATCATGAATGAAAAAATGATAAATTCTGGTGAAAAAACAGTTTTCTTGAATTATGAAATTGTAATTATCGGTGGTGGTCCTGCAGGGCTGGCAGCTGGTGTGGAAGCAAAAAAAAGCGGTGTAGACAAGCTGCTTATTTTGGAACGTGACACGAGGCTTGGCGGCATTCTTCTTCAGTGCATTCATAATGGTTTTGGTCTTCATCATTTTGGCGAAGAATTAACCGGAACAGAATATGCAGCACGTTTTGTTGAATCTGTTAACGAACTTGGAATTGAGTATAAAGTTGATACAACTGTTCTTGCAATTGAAACTCTTGAAACAGGCGAAAAACTTGTTACCGCCATAAACACTAAAGACGGCTTGATTTTTATCAAGGCAAAAGCACTTGTACTTGCAATGGGTTGCCGTGAACGAACTCGTGGCGCACTTGTAATTCCAGGTGAAAGACCTGCCGGAATTTTTACGGCTGGTGCTGCTCAGCGTTTTGTAAATATCGAAGGTTATCTTCCTGGCAGGAAGGTTGTAATTTTAGGTTCAGGCGATATCGGCTTGATTATGGCAAGACGCCTTACGCTTGAAGGCGCAGAAGTAAAGCTTGTCTGCGAAGTCATGCCGTTTTCTGCTGGTCTTGCAAGAAACATGGTTCAATGTGTCGAAAATTTCAACATTCCTGTCAAATTTTCACATACAATCACGAAAATTCATGGCAAGCAGCGCATTGAAGGCGTAACAGTTTCTGAAGTTGACAAAAACAGAAAACCAGTGCCCGGAACAGAAACTTTTATTGAATGCGATACACTTTTGCTTTCTGTCGGACTTATTCCAGAAAATGAACTTTCTTCTGCCTGTGGTGTTGCAATTGATGCAGCAACTTCTGGACCTGTTGTAAACGAAACTATGGAAACTTCAATTGACGGCATTTTTGCCTGCGGCAACACGGTTCATGTGCACGATCTTGTTGATTTTGTTACAGCCGAAAGCATGAGGGCAGGGCAGCAGGCTGCAGCTTTTGTAAAGCGCGAAAAACACGAGAAACGGCTGCGCATTCCTGTGCGCGGCGCAAACAGAGTGCGCTACACTGTGCCGCAGTATTTTGATTCTTTGGATCACGAAAATGCAACGATTATGTTCCGTGTAACAGATGTTTATCGTGATGTGCTTGTC
>JAKSTS010000085.1 GCA_024402455.1 Treponemataceae bacterium | reverse complement strand
TGTTAAATTAGACACAGAACTTGATGCAGGCGATCTTGAAAAGCTTGTTTCAAACTACAAGGTTATCTACACAAAACACACTGGCAAAGATTTTCCGCAGGATCCAGTTGAACAGATGTGGGGTGCAATTGACGCTGTTTTCGGTTCATGGATGAATGAACGTGCCATTAAATACAGACAGCTCAATAACATCCGCGGTCTTGCAGGAACAGCTGTAAACATTCAGTCAATGGTTTTCGGCAACTTCGGCGATGATTCTGGTACAGGCGTTTGTTTCAGCCGCGACCCTTCAACAGGTGTAAACGAATTCTATGGCGAATATCTTATGAATGCACAGGGCGAAGACGTTGTAGCCGGCATCCGTACACCAGAAAAAATTACAAAACTCGAAAAAGAAAATCAGAAAGTTTATAAACAGCTTGTTGAAATCCGGGGCAGACTCGAAAACCATTACCGCGACATGCAGGATATGGAATTTACTGTTCAGCAGGGTGAACTTTTCATTCTTCAGACAAGAAACGGAAAACGCACAGGACAGGCTGCAGTTAAATGTGCAGTTGACATGGTTGGCGAAAAGCTCATTACAAAAGAAGAAGCAATCATGCGCGTTGCACCAGAACAGATTGACCAGCTGCTTCATCCGATGATTGATACAAAAGCAAAAAAAGCTGCAAAGCCGCTTACAAAAGGTTTGAACGCTTCTCCTGGAGCTGCTTGTGGTCAGATTGTTTACACAGCTGACGAAGCAGACCAGTGGGTAAAACAGGGCAAAAAAGTTGTTCTCGTTCGCAAAGAAACAAGCCCGGAAGACATTACAGGTATGGTTGTTTCAGAAGGCATTTTGACTTCTACAGGCGGCATGACAAGCCACGCAGCAGTTGTTGCACGTGGTCTTGGAACACCTTGTGTCTGCGGTGCAAGCGAAGTTATGTTCGAAGGTGAAACAGTAAAAATCAACGGCCGCACATTCAAACGCGGCGATTTCATCACAATCGACGGTTCTTCAGGCGAAGTTTATGAAGGAACACTTCCACTTATTTCACCAGAATTCAGCGCAGACTTAAAGACATTCCTTTCATGGTGCGACGATGTAAGAGCTGCATGTGTTCGCGGCAATGTAAAAGGTTTCAAAGTTCGTGCAAACGCAGACCAGCCTGCTGATGCAAAAAATGCATTTAAATTTGGCGCAGAAGGAATCGGTCTTTGCCGCACAGAGCATATGTTCTTTGATGCAAAGAAATTAATTCACTTTAGAGCGATGATTGCTTCTGACACACCAGAACAGCGCAAAGAAGCACTTTCTCACATCCTTCCATTGCAGAAACAGGATTTCTTCGGCATTTTCGAAGCAATGAACGGCAAGGCTGTTACAATCCGTCTTCTTGACCCGCCTTTGCATGAATTTATTCCACGTACAAAGGAAGAAACAGAAGAACTTGCAAAGCACATGGGTGTTGATGCAGCTTCTTTGACAGCAAAACTCGAAAAACTCCATGAAATGAACCCGATGCTTGGTCACCGCGGCTGCCGCCTTGCAATTACTTTCCCTGAAATTTATGAAACACAGGTTGAAGCAATTGCCCTTGCTGCTGCTGAATGCATCAAGAAAAACATTCCGGTTCATCCAGAAGTAATGATTCCAATCGTTTGTGACAACGACGAACTTTCAATCATCCGCAAATCTTGCGAAAAAATCATGAAAGACGTATTCGAACGCGAAAAGGTTGTATTCAACATCCGCATCGGTACTATGATTGAAGTTCCACGTGCTGCTCTTCTTGCAGGCAAAATTGCACAGAGCGCAGACTTCTTCAGCTTTGGTACAAACGACTTGACACAGATGACTTTCGCATTCAGCCGCGACGATGCAGGCAAATTCCTGCCTACATACCTGAACAATGAAATTCTTCTTGACGATCCATTCAAATCGCTTGACGAAGAAGGCGTTGGTCAGTTGATTCAGCTTGCTGCTGCAAACGGTCGTGCCGTAAAAGCAGACTTAAAGCTTGGCATCTGCGGCGAACATGGTGGAGATCCAAAAACAATCGATTTCTGTTACAGAACAGGTTTGAACTATGTTTCTTGTTCACCATTCCGTGTTCCAGTTGCACGCCTTGCTGCTGCACAGGCAGTAATCAGAAACAGCTAATTTATTGCATATAAACACGAAAGCCCTTCTAGACTAAATGTTTAGAAGGGCTTTTTTTTGCAGTACCATAAAACATGCTGCAACAATGCAAAACTCATAAAGACAAAAAAAAAGCCGGCTGAAAAACAACCGGCTTTTGCCCGAAGCGAGACTTGAACTCGCACACCCGTTAGAGCTCTAGTACCTGAAACTAGCGTGTCTACCAATTCCACCATCCGGGCAAGTTGCGTAATTTTACAAAAGAAATGTCTTATTTGTCAAGGGCATCTTAAAAAATTGATTCCTTTTAATTTTCCGAAACTTTTTCGGAAAATCAACTTTTGAAAATTTTGCAAGTTTTTGAAAAAAATAAAAAAATGCTATTGACTCTTTTTTTTATTTTTTATATAGTGGTTTCATGAGTTGCAGAGATGCAGTTCAGCCTTTAATTTAAGGTTTTCGGAATGTAGCGCAGCTGGTAGCGCGTCTGGTTTGGGACCAGAATGTCGCAGGTTCAAATCCTGTCATTCCGACTATTCGCAGTTTTACTGCATAATTAAAAATAAAAATCAAGCTACAAAACTTAGATATGTCAAATGAATAATCGTCAAAGGGTTTTGCGGCCCATTGCTTTAAAATTAATCGCAATCATAGTTGCAATCGTCCTCGCTGCTCTTCTCGTTTCAACAGCAATCATTACTTCGATAATTCGTGCAGATGTTCGCATTACAGCAGAAAATAATAATTATTCTCTGAACCAGCATGCTGCAGCAGAAACAGAAATTTTCTTAAATTCAATCATTACAAATACTTCCTTTATAATCAACGTAATGAATTCAAAAGAAGCATCTTTTGCAGACGAACAGATAGATGCCCTTTTTGACGGCAACCGCATGATTGGTGCAATTGCCGTAAGCGGTTTTGCCCAGCTTTTAAACACCCAGCTGCTCTACCCGCTTGGAATTGATGATTCTGACATTGTTGCTTACATCCGCGAACAGAGCGAGTTTTTTGATCGTGCCGAAAACGGCGAAACAATCGTTTTGAACGCTGCACCATTTTTTAATGCAAATCTAATTGCACTTCTAATGCCGCTTGAATTAAACGGTGAAACTTCTGCCGTGCTTGTGCTTTTTTCACCAGAAAGCCTTGCTGAAACATTTTCAAGCGGAACAAACGAAGCAATGCTTATAAATTCCGCCGGTGACATTTTAATTTCAAATAACTTCGAATCACAGGTTGAAGGAAAATCTATAAAAGATACAAAAGTTTTTGACATCATTTCAGAAACAACTGCAAGACAGCGCCAGCTTGTTTATAAAGGCGATGACAAATCAGAATATTTTGCATCTTTTAACAAGCTTTTTTCTGACCAGGTAATCGTTCTGACACAGATTCAGGACAAAATCGTTTTTGAAGCATTGCAGACAGCATTGCGGCGCAATCTGTGGCTTGAACTTACAGTTCTTTTTTCTTCAATTCTTGTCGTATGGTTTGCTTCAAAAACAATCAGTGTACCAATCATCGATTTGACAGAAGCCGTAAGAAAAATTGAACAGGGTCAGTTTGAAATTTCAATTGAAAAGCGCACGCACGACGAACTTTCGGTTCTTGCAGAAAGCATTGAACAGATGGGTCAAGGTCTTGCAGAGCGCAGCAGATTAAAAGAAACTTTCGGGCGTTTTATAAATACAGAAATTGCTGAACGTGCAATGCGCGGCGAACTTAAGCTTGGCGGCGAAAACCGAAAAGCAACAGTTTTCTTTACAGACATCCGTTCGTTTACAGAAAAAGCTGAAAAAATGAAACCAGAAGCACTTGTTGCTTTCTTAAACCGTTACCTTGAGCGCATGGTTGAATGCGTTACACAAACAAGCGGCTGTGTTGATAAATTTATCGGAGATGCAATTATGGCAGTCTGGGGCGCACCTCTTGCAGGAGAATCTCCCAAAGCAGATGCACTTTCTGCCGTAACAACTGCATTGATGATGCGCCACGCTCTTATAAAGCTCAACAAAGAAGAAATTGAACAAGGCAGAGACCCAATTCAGTTTGGCTGCGGCATTTCAAGCGGAGACGTAACAGCAGGACAGATTGGTTCAAAAGAAAGAATGGAATATACAGTCATCGGCGACACAGTAAATCTTGCTTCAAGAATTGAAGCAATTAATAAACCGCTTTGCACAGATATTCTCATTTCTGAACAGACTTATGAACTTGTAAAAGATGACATCGTTTCAGAAGAAATGCCGTCATTCAGCGTAAAAGGAAAAAGCAAGCCGATCCGCATATATGCGGTTGTTGCGCTTAAAAATACAGAAAATACACCGCTTGAGCATTTTGAGCAGGTATCAACATTAAAAGAAGTTCGGTCTCTTTTGGGATACGAAGAGCCAGATCTCACAAAAGTGGATATAAATGCAGAAGAGAAAAAGTATTCAATTAAATAAACCTGACAAAATCATAATCCTCATTTGTGCGATTGGCATAATTTTTTCGCTTTTCGGTTATTTTCTGGATGTTTACAAGACCGATTTGCGCATAGACGAAAAACCGATTGCAAAGCTTACAGAACGCAGCAAATCAGTTCAGCGCCGTTTCAGAGACAGGCTCGTCTGGGACATTATCAGAGAAAACACACCGCTTTACGTCGGCGACTTTGTCCGCACTGCAGCCGCTGCAGAAGCAGAAATCACGTTTGATTCAGGCACAATCATTCATATGTCTCACGACAGTTTAATTGAAATTCTTCCTGAAACAGACCTTGCAAATTTAAAGATTACATCTGGAACAGTTTCAATTAAAACACCAGAAAAAATTACATTGAAAGCTGGAAACGAAACACTTGAAATCAGCGAAGACTCAATTGTTTCAATGAACATTCAGCCGGATCTTCTGCCCAAAACAGATGATGCCGTAACTCCAATTATTCTTTCAGATGATACTTTTGAAACCGAAACAGCTTCAGGTATAAGCATCAGCAATCAAATCAGTGTTTCTGTTGAAAAAGGTACAGTCCGACAGAATAAAAGCGATGGTTCCATTGTGGAACTCAGTGCAGGTTCTCAAACTCTCATGGATAAAGACGGCAAGCACTTTACACAACCTGCAATCATCGTAACAAGTCCAAAACCTACACAGAAAATCATTAAAAATGATAACGAAAGTGTTTCAATACAATTCACATGGAAAACACTGAATTACGAAAAAGACACTTCAACTTATATTGAACTTTCCTATGATAAAGACGGCGTTTACCCTTACCAAAATAAGACAGTCAGTACACAGGAAGCAGTTTTTGATTTGCCAAACCGTACTCTTTACTGGAAAGCTTATCCAGTTTCAAAAGACGGAACAATTTACCAGGAATCGGCTGCAAACGGCACAATTTCAGTCTGCTCTGTTGTTCCTGTTAAAAAACTTCAGCCCGTAAACAATGTTGGTTTGACATATAAAGCAGCCAAAACCGGCATGCAGTTCTCATGGACAGCAGACGATTTTGCAAAAGGCTATGAACTTCAAATTGCAGATAATGCTGAAATGCAGAATCCGAATATTCTTTTTACGACAGCAAAAACAGAAGTAAAAATCGACGACCTTGAAGCTGGCACATGGTACTGGCAGGTTGTTCCGCTTTACAATGATTCTGTGCAGGCTTCAACTTCTTTGGGCGAAATCTACAAATTTACTGTTCAAAAGCCTGTTACACTTAAATCTGTTACAACATATAAACCAGAAGACAATTTTGTTGCCTATACAGCAAATGGCCGTCAGCCTATTTTATTTAACTGGGCTGCAGAAGCCGGTGCTGTTCATTACACATTAAAAATTGCTGATAACCCACGACTTAAAAATCCTGTTGCGGAAATTGACT
>JAKSTS010000084.1 GCA_024402455.1 Treponemataceae bacterium | reverse complement strand
CTTTGGGGTTAATTACATTCTTTGGTCTGATTCGGCGAAAGGCTATCGGCTAACGCCGATAGCGGTCAGATTTTTGCTTCGCAAAAACTGACAAATTTGCTTGTTCGCAACTGCTATACTTTGTACAAGTTCCACGAGTTTTTGCGTAAGCAAAAATCTCGCCGCTATTCGCGCCAGCGAATAGCCGTGCACCAATCAGTGAAGTTTTGTGAAAACAAAACTTCAAGTTACGAAATTACACGATGTAATTTCGTAACACAAAATCTCGAAGCTGTTTGCGCCAGCGGATAGCCGTTTACTTAATGCAGAATCCGTCATAAAATTAAGTTGAACGTGCAGTTTTAATGCGCAGAATTCAAAAACAGCTTGAATTTTTTAGAAACGGAAAAAATATGGCTTTTAAGATTATTCGGAATGACATTACAAAAGTCTTTGCAGATGCAATCGTAAATACGGCAAATCCTCAGCCTGTAATCGGGTGCGGTACAGATTCTGCAATTTATAAAGCTGCAGGAAAAAAAGAGCTTCTTGATGCGCGCAGAAAAATCGGTCCGATTGAATGCGGCAAGTCTGCATGGACAGACTCTTTCAAACTGAAAGAAAATGGCATTAAATACATCATTCACACCGCAGGTGTTCCTTATGCTGACGGCAAAAACGGCGAAACTAAAATATTGCGCAGCTGCTATTCTGCAAGCCTGAACATGGCAAAAGAGCTTGGCTGCAGAAGTGTTGCAGTTCCGCTGCTTGCATCAGGTTTTTATGGTTTTCCAAAAGAAACAGCTTTTCAGATTGCAGTTGATGAAATCAGCCGGTTTTTAATGGAAAATGAAATTGATGTAACTCTTGTTGTCTATGACAGAAAATCATATTTAATTTCCGAAAAACTTTTTGATGATGTTCAAAGCTTTATTGATGAAAATTATGAAGGCGATGATGCATCTGATGTCCGGCATGATGATGCCGTATGTTCTGATTCGGTCTGTACAGAAATGTTTTCTGCCGAAAAGAAACCTGAACGGAAGAAACTGTTCGGCAGAAACCGAAAGTCAGAAAAATCTTCTGATTCATGCATGGATTTTTATGCCGGAGAAATTTCCAGTCCTGTAGAAGAATGTAAATATTCTAGACCTGTTTCTGGTTTTGGCATTGCAGGAAGTGCATGTTTTTCAAATGCAGCTGTTTTGCAGGATAATGTTGATGCTTTTATTTTGCAGTCAGCAGGAAACCTTAATTTTCAGAATACTTTGCAGCGCTTAATTGCAGAGCGCAATCTTGAAAACTCGGCAGTTTATACAAAGGCTTTCATAGACCGCAAATTTTTTTCAAAAATTATCAGCAACAAAAACTATGTTCCAAAAAAGATGACTGTTATGGCGCTTGGTCTTGCGCTTGAATTAAAACTGCCTGAATACGAATCTTTTCTTGCCAGTGCCGGTTATGCTTTCATGCCGTCGAGCAAGTTTGATGTAATCATCAAATACTGCGTAATGAACGGCATCTATAATATTGTAGAAATTGACATGATTTTAGACTCTCATGGCGAAAACTGCTTTGCTTCGGAATAATTGTCGCTAAAACCGCGACCAGTCTTTTCTTTAAAATCATTATTATCAGGCTGTAACGTGTTGAACTGAAAATCGCTGAAGGTTTTTAAGTTCAGCATAAAACTTAGCGGAGGTTATGGCTATGAAAAAAGGACTTACAGAAATCGTATTTATTTTGGACAAAAGCGGTTCTATGGAGGGGCTTGAAAAAGATACAATCGGCGGTTACAACGCATTTCTTGAAAAGCAGAAAAAGCTTGAAGGCGAGGCTTTTGTTTCGACTGTGCTTTTCAGCAATAAAAACGAAGTAATTCATGACAGGGTTTCAATCAAAGATGTGGAACCTTTGACAGATGAACAGTATTCTGTCGGTGGATGTACGGCTCTTCTGGATGCAATCGGCGGTGCAGTTCATCATATCGGCAACATTCATAAATATGCACGTAACGAAGATGTTCCGGAAAAAACGATTTTTGTAATTACAACAGACGGACAGGAAAATTCCAGCCGGGAGTATGATTACAGAAAAATCAAGCATATGATTGAACGCCAGCAGAAAAGATTCAGCTGGGAATTTCTGTTTCTCGGTGCAAACATAGATGCAGTAGGCGAGGCAGAAAGGCTTGGAATTAATGAAGATCGCGCTGTCCGCTATGAATGCGACGGTGCTGGAACAAGCCTTAATTTTTCTGTTTTGAGCAAAGCTGTCGGCTGTTTCCGTGCAAACAAAAGCGTGGCTTCAGATTGGTGCGAAGAAATCGAAGAATACAGAAAATCGAAAGAATAAAAGCCTGCTTATTCAAGGGGTGTCCCGGTTTTATGTCCGGGGCACTTTTTTTGTAATGTGCGGTTTTTATGGTGCAGGCATGAACCTTGACAAGTTTGAATATTTTTTGCATATTTATGCAATAATTTGCACTGATATTCATTTTTTTTGATTCGTGCGGAGAGTTTAATGCTTTGCTGCTCTGCGTCGAGATTGCCGGTTGATGATTTGTTTTTTGCAATCGGTTCAGTGTAAAACTCCACAAAGAAGGCACATTGTGAAAGAACGCCTGTCGCGGCTTAAGGTTATCAGAAAAGTAATCAAAACTTATAGAATTGAATCTCAGGAAGAACTTCTCGGTTATCTTCAGAAAGAAAATTTTGATGTTACACAGGCTACGCTTTCGCGCGATTTAAAGCTTTTGAAAGTAGGCAAAGTTTCAGACGGTCATAACGGCTATGTTTATACATTGCCTGGCGAGGACGAAAGACAGGAATCTGAACAGACTGTCGTTCAGGATTTTCTCCGCGGTTATATTTCCATTGAATATTCTGGCAATATCGTTGTAATAAAAACTTATTCTGGTCATGCAGATGCTGTTTCTCTTGCGGTTGACAGCCTTGCTTTTGATGAAGTGCTCGGAACAATTACTGGACGCGACAATTGTGTTTTCTGCTGTCTTCGCGAAGGTGTTACAGGCGAAGATTTTCTTGATGCACTCAAACTGAAAATTCCAGAGCTTGATGAATAATTTTCAAAGACTCGAATCTATTCTGAATAAATCGTTTTTGTAATGTTTTTGTTTTTAATGTTCAGGATGTATTGTCTTGAACTTTTAATAAAAATGCGGGGCTCTGAAAATTTCAGTTTTTAGAGCCTTCAAAAATATTTATCGAGGTTTTTTATGGCAAATTGGGGAAATGCTGATACGCTTGCTGCGTATAAAAAAATGCTCTCGCTTAAAGGTCAAGTTTCTCTTAAAGAGGTGCTTGATGCAGAGCGTGTTAAAGAATTTTCTGTTCCAATGGCAGCAGGTCTTACATATAACTATGCTGCAAAAGAAGTAAATGCACAGATTCTTGCTGTTTTGCAGGAACTTGCTGACGAAGCAGAACTTACTGCTAAATTTAAGGAACTTTTTGAAGGTGCTGTAATTAACACCGGTGAAAACCGCAAGGTTCTTCATCATCTTCTGCGCGGACAGCTTGGTGCAGATGTTATGTTTGAAGGCAAAAATCTGCGCACATTCTATAAAACACAGCAGGATAATATTGCTGCTTTTGCAAAGAAAGTTCATGCAGGTGAAATTACAAATGCAAAAGGCGAAAAATTTGATACAGTTGTTCAGATTGGCATCGGCGGTTCGGATTTAGGTCCGCGCGCAATGTATCTTGCACTTGAAGGTTATGCACGCAAGAACGGCTGCCTTAAAATGAATGCAAAATTCATTTCAAATGTTGACCCGGATGACGGCGCAGCTGTAATGCAGGGCATTAATCCTGCAAAGACACTGTTCGTTCTTGTTTCAAAGAGCGGCACGACACAGGAAACTCTGGCAAACGAGCTTTTTGTAAAAGACTATCTTAAAAAAGCCGGCTTGGACGCTTCTAAACACATGGTTGCCGTAACAAGCGAATCTAGCCCGTTGGCAAATAACCCTGGTTATCTTGCTTCTTTCTATATTGATAATTTTATCGGCGGAAGATTTTCTTCAACTTCTGCTGTCGGCGGAACTGTAATGTCGCTTGCTTTTGGTGCAGATGTTTTTGCACAGTTCCTCGAAGGTGCACACGAAGCAGACAAGACTGCCACAAATGCTGACATTAAGAAAAACCCTGCCTTGCTTGATGCCCTTATTGGTGTTTATGAACGCAATGCTCAGGGGTATCCTTCTACGGCAATTCTTCCATATAGTCAGGCTTTAAGCCGTTTGCCGGCTCATCTTCAGCAGGCAGATATGGAATCAAACGGAAAACAGGTTAACCGTTTTGGCGAAAAAATCAATTATGTAACTGGTCCTGTTCTGTTTGGTGAACCTGGCACAAACGGTCAGCATTCATTTTATCAGCTGCTGCACCAGGGCACAGATATTATTCCTTTGCAGTTTATCGGTTTTAAAGACAGCCAGTCTGGTGAAGATGTTGTTGTTGACGGCTCTACAAGCCAGAAAAAACTTTGCGCAAATCTTGCTGCTCAGATTGTTGCATTTGCATGCGGAAAATCTGACGAGAACCCGAATAAAAACTTTCCGGGTGGAAGACCTTCAAGCTTGATTTATGGCAAACAGCTTACACCAAAAGCTTTGGGTGCACTGCTTGCTCATTATGAAAACAAGATTATGTTCCAGGGTTTTGTATGGAACTTGAACAGTTTTGACCAGGAAGGTGTTCAGCTTGGCAAGGTTCTTACCAAAAAAGTTCTTGCAGGTCAGATTGAAGGTGCATTGAAAGAATATGCTTCAATTTTTGGCATCTAATTGCCTGTAGGCGCTAAATGCCTGAAAACAGCCCCGGCTCTTTTTGCAATTGAAAAGTCCAGGGCTGTTTTTTGTTAAAATCAGCTGAAAAATTGAATGCTTGAAGCAGCTTAAAAAAGCCAGAATAAAACAGAAGGAATATGAAAAATTTATTATCAGACAAAGCAATTGAAATAATTGGTGGCGCAGACGGACCTACGACAATTTATGTTTCTTCCGGGGCAAAGGTGCAGTTTATTATTTTTATAAGTATTTTTGTAATTTTATTTTGCGCTGGTTTTGTTCTTGCCCTGACAAATTTTATAAAAAACCTGAAAAACAAGGCAAAACTGAAGTGCATGATTTACGGCGCAATATCGCTGCTGTTTTTTATGTTCGGTGCAATGGTTGCGGCAAATTTTATAAGCATAAAAATGCAGCAGAAACAAATTGAAAAAGCCTTAAACCAATACAATTATTTAGAAAAACCAGAAGAAATTACAGAATAAACCTGCTGTTTTCAGACACAGCAGCGCAAAGGCATAATGCAGCATTGCAGGTTTTGCTTTTAGAGAATGTTCCAGTATGATGAATCGGATTGAGCAGTATGTGTTCTTTTTTTCTGGCAGATTTCAAAATGTGGAAAAAAACAGCTGCGTAATGTAATATGCTTTTCAGTGGTCTTAAAAATTCTTGCTGAAGTCTGCGGTTAAAAAATGGCGGCTGCAGTTTTGTAAAAGCAAAAATAGAAAGCAAAAAGTTCGGTATAGCTCCAAAACAATTTTTTATGAAAAACAGGTGCTGTTTTCAGAATATAAATATTCTTGGTTGATTCTGAAAAATCTAAAGGATCATAAGATGGATTGTACGCAAATCAAAATTACCAAAATAGTTAACTTATCAGTACTGGTCTTTTTTTTCTGTTTGTTTTCTTGCTGGAATTATTTTTGCAATAAAGGACCAAAGTTTTCTTGAATTTTTTCAGTGTAATTCATGGATCTTTTACTTTATTGGAGACGTGCTTCATCCGCTTGTAAGTATTCTTCTGTATGGGGTTCTTTTATTTTTAATTATAAGATTCAGAGACAGTTTTTTGTTTAAGATAAATATCATTCTGCTGGTTTTTTAATGCATGTTCGTATGCTGTTTTATTATATGTTATTTTGCAGCTTGCAAAAGCTTTAAAAGTTCTGTTTGGAATGCAGCCATAAGAATATGATAATCTTAAAGGAAAAAAAGAAAATAAAAAAATAAAATCTATTGACATTTTTTGCAATATAATGTAGCTTATTACTCGTTCCACATTCCCCGATTGTGTAATGGTAGCACCTCAGATTCTGGTTCTGATTGTGGGGGT
>JAKSTS010000083.1 GCA_024402455.1 Treponemataceae bacterium | reverse complement strand
AAGTTTTGTGAAAGCAAAACTTCAAGTTACTAAATTGCACGATGTAATTTCTTAACACGCAAGCTGAATAATGCAAAAAATATTCTTTCTTCACCCTATGGAATAAATTGCATGTTTATGTCATACTATGATTTAATAGTGTAAGCATTTGCTTTTATGCTTTTTTTGGAGGAATATTTTGTACGAAGCAGTCGATCCTAAAGTTGGTTTCCCTGAACAGGAAGAAAAAATCCTTAAATTCTGGGAAGAGAATGATATTTTCAAAAAATCTATTTCGCAGAGAGAAGGTTGTCCTGAATATGTATTTTATGACGGCCCTCCATTTGCAACTGGTCTGCCTCATTTTGGTCACTTTTTGCCAAGTACTATAAAAGACATTATTCCTCGTTATCAGACGATGAAAGGCAAAAAAGTTGAGCGCCGTTTCGGCTGGGACTGTCATGGTCTGCCTGTTGAAAACCTTATTGAAAAAGAACTTGGCCTCAATTCAAAAACTGATATTGAAAAATATGGCGTAGACAAATTTAACGAAGCCTGCCGTTCAAGCGTTTTGCGCTATACAAAAGAGTGGCAGGAAACTATTACACGTCTTGGCCGCTGGGTTGATTTTGAACATGACTATAAGACAATGAATCCTGATTATATGGAATCAATCTGGTGGGTTTTCAAAAGTTTGTGGGATAAAGGCCTTATTTATGAAGGTCATTACATCCTGCCGACTTGTCCACGCTGTGCAACACCGCTTTCTAACCATGAGCTTGCACAGGGCGGTTATAAAGATGTTCACGATCCTGCAATTACAATCCGCTTCAAAGTAAAAGAAGCTGGTCCAAAAGCCAAAGACCCTGATATGGCAAACGGCTGTACATATCTTCTAGCATGGACAACAACTCCATGGACATTGCCTTCAAATCTCGGTTTGACAATGGGCCCGGATATTGATTATGTAAAAGTTCATGACGGAGAAGAATATTATATTCTTGCAGAAAGCCGTCTTGGCGCATATTACAAAGATCCTGCAGCATGCGAAATTGTCTGGAAGAAGAAGGGTGCTGAACTTATTGATACACGTTACGAACCGCTTTTCCCGTATTTTGCAAATTTGTACAATCCAAATGACGGCAAAGACGGCACAGAACCGCATAATGGTGCTTTCCGTGTATTTAATGCAGACTTTGTTTCCACAGAAGACGGAACCGGTATCGTTCATACAGCACCTGGCTTTGGTGAAGACGATAATACAGTATTTAAAGGTTCTGGCATTCCTACGATTTGTCCTGTTGACAACGAATGTAAATTTACAGCAGAAGTTCCTGATTATCAGGGTCGGTTTGTAAAAGAATGCGATAAAGATGTAATGGATCGTCTTAAAAAAGAAGGAAAGCTTGTTAAGAGAGATCAGATTCTTCATGCTTATCCTTTCTGCTGGCGCTGTTCAAGCCCGCTGATTTATCGTGCTGTCGGCAGCTGGTTTGTCCGTGTTGAAAAAATCAGGGATGAAATTGTTGCCGTAAACCAGAAAATTACATGGCAGCCGGAGCATTTGAAAAACGGTCGTTTCGGCAAATGGCTTGAAGGTGCACGTGACTGGGCAATCAGCCGCAACCGCTATTGGGGCAACCCGATTCCTGTATGGCAGTGCCCGGACTGCGGTGAATCTGTCTGTGTCGGCAGCAGAAAAGAGCTTGAAGAACTTTCTGGTGTTTATCCTGAGGATCTGCATAAGCACTTTGTTGATAAAATTACAATTCCATGTAAATGCGGCGGCACAATGAAGCGCATTCCAGAAGTTCTTGACTGCTGGTTTGAGTCTGGTTCTATGCCTTATGCACAGCAGCATTATCCTTTTGAAAACAAAGAATATTTTGAAAAGCATTTCCCTGCTAATTTCATTTCAGAAGGTCTTGACCAGACACGCGGCTGGTTTTATACATTGACAGTTCTTGCTGCAGCTCTTTTTGACAGACCTGCATTTGAAAATGTTGTCGTAAACGGTCTTGTTCTTGCTTCTGACGGCAAAAAAATGTCAAAGAGCCTTAGAAACTATACAGACCCTGCGCTTGTAATCAAGCAGTTTGGTGCAGATGCTCTGCGTCTTTTCTTGATGCACAGTGCGGCTGTAAAAGCAGATGACCTTAAATACAGCGATGACGGCGTACGTGACATTCTTAAAGGAATCCTTATTCCTCTGTGGAACAGTTACAGTTTCTTCATTACTTATGCAAACATTGATAATGTTCAGTGCGAAGGCAAATATTTTAACTGCGGCAAATCTGCTGCGCTTCCAGATAATCCTCTTGACCGCTGGATTTTGTCTGTTACGCAGAAAATGGTTGAAGACACCACAAATGCAATGGAAGCTTATGATTTGAGCCGTGCAATTGACCCGATTGTTTCATTTATCGATCAGATGAACAACTGGTATATCCGCCGAAGCCGCCGCCGTTTCTGGAAAAGCGAAAATGACAGCGACAAGCACGAAGCATATGAAACTTTGTATGCAGCGTTAAAGACTTTTGCTCTTGTTGCTGCTCCGGTTATTCCGTTTATTACAGAAAGCATCTGGCAGAATCTTCGTCTTGAAAAAGATGCACTTTCTGTTCATCTTGCAGATTATCCTGTTTATAACGAATCAATGCGCGATAAGGCTCTTGAATTCAAGATGGATACAGTTCAGAAAGCTGTTTCAATGGGTCGCAGCCTCCGCTATCAGTATAACTTAAAGATTCGCCAGCCTCTCAAGAGTGTTGAGCTTGTAACACGCGATGTTGAAGAAAAACGTGTTCTTCTTGAAATGGAAGATTCTATCCGTGACGAATTGAACGTTAAGAAAGTTGTTTTCCACGAAAAAGAATATGAGCTTGTTGAATACAAGGCAAAGGCAAACTTTAGAACTCTTGGAAAAGAACTTGGTCCTCTTATGAAGGCCGCTTCTGTAAAGATTGCTGCTCTTGATGCTGATGTAATTCAGTCTATTATTGACGGTTCTGTAATTTCAATTGATGTTGAAGGCAAGGCTGTCGATTTGAACACAGATAAGATTATTATTGAACGCATCGAAAAGGCTAATTTGAAAGTTCTCAACGAAGGCACTTTGACTGTTGCGCTTGATACAGAAATTACAGAAGACTTGCAGCTTGAAGGTTATGCCCGCGACTTTATCCGTGGTGTTCAGAATCTTAGAAAAGAGTCTGGCCTTGAAGTTACAGACAGAATTGAATTGACAGCCGGTGGTTCTGCAACATTAAAGAAAGCTTTTGATATGTTTGCTGAATTTATTGCAAACGAAACTCTTGCTGTAAAAACTGTCTGGGACGAAAAATGTGCCGGAACAGAAATTGCTGCCGGTGAAGAAATCTGGAAAGCGATGGTGAAACGTGCATAAAATGAAACTGAATAGACTTTTTGCTTCTTTATGTGCTGCTGCTTTTGCATGCATTATTTGTACAGGCTGTTCATCGACTAAAAAAACTGAACAGCCGAAAGCAGAAACAGAACAGCCGAAGATTCGCATTGCGCATCCTTACGAGTTTTTTGATTTTGACAAAGACTTGTATTTGACTTTTTCTGTTGAAGGCAACGAAACATTGCTGCAGGCTTTGGTTAAAAAGCTTGCACCAAAAATGACAGATTTTGCATTAAAGCAGCTTATTGACAAGACAGATAATTTTTATCTTGCAAGTACTCTTGATTTTCTTGCAGTAGAAGGTCAAAGTCCTTTATTTCAGTTTGTTGCAACAGGTTCTTTCCCTGAATCTTATAATTCAATGCTCTTTACACCTTCAAATGGTTTTAGAGAAGTGCAGGAAGAACAGGCAGAAAAGATTTACAACTATTATTACAATAATAATGCAAAATTTTATATAGACATTCCGCTTGCAGGTTATTGTTTTGCTGATACAGAATATCTGTCTGGCATGCTGCTTGCACAGGAAAAAACACGTGCAGGCGAAGTTTATAAGCCTGACTGGCCATCGGCTGTTTATACAAAGATGTTCATGCCGCAGAATAGTGAATCTATTGACTGGTATCTGGCTTCTACAGAAACTGCTGTAAAAATGCTTCTTGGTGCAAATGTAAAGCTGCCTTTGGATTATGCTTTTGGTTCAATGGTTCGTGTTAAAGACCAGCCGAAAAACGGAATGCTTTATTCTCTTGATGCAACTCTTGAGATGTCTGATAAGAGATTTGTAAGACCGAATGTGCTTGTTTTGAATAAGCTTGTTCAGTCTTTAGATAAAGGCAAACCAAATAGAGAAAATGCTGTTTCTGTAATTGGCGGCAGCGATAAACAGATTGAAATTAAAAATCTTGTTGTTGATCTTTCAAATCTGATAAATAAATTTGAACCGAAGATGACTGACAAGAAAAACTGATAATTGCAGTTTTAGGGCAGTCATTTGAAAATTCAATATTTACGATGAAACCGCTTGCTATGTTGTGCGAGCGGTTTTTTTGAGTTTTTCAATAGGAGAAAGTCTATGTCAAATAAGGTTATTCTCAAAGCAGAATCATTGGATGGATATCTTACTTCAAAGGATCAGTCTTATCTTGATGAAATGTATATGCTTTATGCAAAAGCACAGGACTCTTTTAAGATTTTATCATCAGATGCAGGTTCATCTGTGCTAAAAGATGAAGAACGCAAAGTTATTGAAGTTTATGATGAAATTGGTCACTTGATGCAGAAAATCTGTCATGAAGTGCCGGAGTTAAAAGTTTATTCATTTGAAACAGAAGAAAGTGCTCATGCAGAAGCTTCCCGTGTTATTGCAAAGCTTCGCGATTCGAGAACAAGCCACAATGATTTTATGTATTATTCTCAGCGGGCATATGAAATGCTTTTTAATTTAGCATATACAGGTCCTCATGCAGAAAGCAAAAATCATCTGGTTGTAAAAACTCCTGTTACAATTCCTGTTCAGCAGTATGCTGTTCATAAAATTCCAAACATAGACAGTGAAATTGAAAATTCTGTAATGTGCGTCATGCTGCGCGGTGCTTTGCTTCCTTCAATGATTATGTCAAAAGAAATTGAAGAATATTCATCTCATGGCTATGTAACGCCTTTTGCATTATTTAAAATCAAACGTGACGAATCAAAGCATGAAAATGATATGGAACATGTTCTTGATCTTGATAATTCATTTTTTAGCTTTGAACAGCTTGACGGCAAAGATTTGATTTTTGCAGATCCGATGAATGCAACGGGTGGTTCTCTTGTAACAGTCGTTAAATATCTTATTGAAAACGGCGTAAAACCGAAGTCTATACGTTTCTTTAATGTAATTGCTGCATTAAAAGGCGCACTTCGAGTTGTAAGGGCTTTGGACAGCTGTTCGGTTTATACTTTGTGGCTTGATCCTGTTTTGAATAATTCTGCTTATATTCTGCCTGGTTTGGGCGATGCAGGCGACAGGCTTAATGGCTGCGACACAGCTGAATCTCCGAGAAATATAATTCAGCTTATTGCAGATTATGGTTCTAATATTGCAGGTCTTTATCGTTCACAGCTTAGAAAAATTGAACAGACTGTTTTAGGAAAACTTTAATGCATAGAAAAATCTGTACATTTGCCATAATTATTTTTTCTCTTTGCTTTGCTGAAATCTGTCATGCAATTCCATTTGAGAGAAGCGTAAGAAAAGAAAACGAGTGTGCAGAATATGCTGCAATTGCAGATGCTTATTATGAAAGCAAAAATTATAAAAAAGCATCTGAATATTACGATAAAGCAAGAAAAGCTCCAAAGTACTATGATGCAATGACATATAAGCTTGCATGTTCTAAAGCTTTATGTAGGGAGTTTCCCGAAGCAAAAGCGCTTTTTGCAGAACTTCTTGAAAAAGCACCAGAAAACAGAACATTAAAAGAATCTTTGGCTTATACGACAGTAATGTCTGGAAATGTTGCCGAAGGTGCAGCTTTATATGAAAGTCTTTTGCTTGATAATCCAGAAGATGGAAATATTTATAAAAATTATGCAAAAGTTCTTATTGCTTCTGATAAATTAGATGAAGCAGAAAGTATCGTTGAAAAATACGAAAAGCTTTTTGGAAATGATGAAGCTCTTGAAAATATAAAAAACAGAATTAAAAGCAAAAAGAATTCTGATGAAAATGAGCCTGCGCCTGTGGAATCTTCAACTGCTGAAAATGAAACTTCGAAAGACACAAAAGAAGCAGAAACTGGTGCAGAGAATAAAGAAAATCAGACTCAAAACAACAAAGATACAAAAACAGATTCATTAAACAGCCAGAATACAAAAGAAGATGAAGATGATTCACCGTCTTTTGATG
>JAKSTS010000082.1 GCA_024402455.1 Treponemataceae bacterium | reverse complement strand
GCGGCATCGGCGGAACACTGCGCATGATAAGGGCTACAATGCTTGACCAGCTTGGACAGCCTTATATTACAGCCCTGCGCGCACGTGGAATTTCGGAAAAGCGTGTTTATCTTTCTCATGCATTCAGAAACACACTAAACCCTTATATAACAGGCAGCGCAAACCTTCTTGCAAGCCTTTTTTCAGGTTCACTCGTTCTTGAAATTATTTTTTCATATCCCGGCATCGGTCGCCTTATGTATGAAGCTGTTCTACAGGAAGACATAAACCTTGTGCTTGCAAACCTTATGTTCATTTCGTTTCTGGTTCTTGCAGGCATGGTCATTGCAGATATTCTGCTTGCACTTGTTGATCCGCGCATCCGCTATGGAAAGGAATAATCATGAAAGAATTTTTTAAATATCTGCGGACACGTCCAGTTGCATATGTTTCTTTTATAATTCTTTGTCTGCTTTATCTTATAATGATTTTTGCACCTTTTGTTGCACCGTACAGTCCGCAGACCTCTTTTGAAGACAAAACATATCACCCTTCAAACCTGCGCTTTTCAAGCGGAATAAAAGTACAGGAATGCAGGGTAATTAATTCTGTTGAATGGAAATATGCAAGAGTAAAAGGTCTTTATCATAAAGTCCATTTTTTTGTAAAAGGCGAACCTTACACATTTATGGGCATTAAATGCAGCCGCCATTTATTTGGCACAGACGGAAATTACCCGATTTTTCTGTTCGGTGCAGATTCTTTAGGCCGCGACCTTTTCAGCAGAATTGTATACGGCAGCCGTATTTCGCTTACGATTGGATTTATTGCAACAGCAATTTCGCTTGTGCTTGCAATTCTTTTCGGCGGTCTTGCCGGTTATTACGGCGGCACAACAGACTGGACAATCATGAGAATCTGCGAATTCTTCATGCTTATTCCCGGTCTTTATATGATTCTCTTTTTGCGCTCAATTCTTTCTTCTTCAATGGACTCAGGTCAGTCATATATGGTCATTACACTCATTCTCGCCCTTGTCGGCTGGCCTGGTACAGCCCGCACAATACGAGGACTTGTACATTCAATAAAAAGAGAAGAATTTATACTGAATGCACAGCTTGAAGGCATTCCGTCTCTTGTAATTATTTTTGCACACATCATTCCACAGATTTCAAGCCTGCTTATTGTAAGCACAGCATTGAGTGTTCCGGGTTTTATTATGAGCGAAACAACCCTTTCTTATCTTGGTCTTGGCATTTCAGATCCGGCCGTAAGCTGGGGTTCTTTAATCAACCGCGACATTTCAACATTGAACAATCTGATACATTATCCATGGCTTATATATCCTGCAATTCTTCTGCTGATTGTTACGCTTGCATTCAATTTTGTCGGCGATGTCTTACGCGATTTTTTTGATCCGTATCATACAATGGTTCCTGTTTTCAGACTGTTCAAAAGAAAACCAAAATCATTAAAAGACGAAACAAACAAAAAAGGAGATGATTCAAAATGAGTGAAAACCTCCTTGAAGTAAAAAATTTAACAGCTACTCTTAATGTTCTCCGCGGACGCGAATATATTGACATTCCTGCAGTAAGAGGCGTTCCGCTCAGCATTGCAACAGCCGACATTCTTGGCATTGTCGGTGAATCTGGTTCCGGCAAAAGTGTTTCTACACTTGCAGTGCCGGGGCTTTTGGGTGCAAATGCAAAAGTAAGCGGCAATGCATTCTATAACGGCGTTGACCTGCTTACACTTTCTGCAAAAGAACTGAAAAGCTACAGAGGTCAGAAAATCGGCATGATTTTTCAGGAACCAGGTCGTTCTTTTGACCCGCTGCAAAACATGGGTTCTGTTTTTTTTGAAGCTTTTAAAACTGTCGAACCTTCAATAACAAAAGAAGCAGCATTTGAACGCGCAGCAGCTTTGCTTGAAGAAACAGGCTTAACAAACGCAAAAGAACGTCTTGCAAATTATCCGCACCAGTTTTCGGGCGGTCAGCTTCAGCGAATCGGCATTGCACTTGCATTGGCACAAGGCTGCGAACTTCTTGTTGCAGACGAACCAACGACGGCACTCGATGTTACGATTCAGGCACAGATTGTTTCGCTGCTGCTGCTTCTCAGACAGAAACGAAACATTTCCATTATTTTTATAAGCCACAATATTGATCTTGTTTCTCACATAAGCGACAGAATGCTTGTAATGTATGGCGGCATGATTATGGAAAGTGGAACGACAGACGAAGTTTCAAAAACACCTTGTCATCCTTATACAAAAGCACTGCTTGCCGCTGCACCATCTTTTGGTTCACATTATTCAAAAACCAGATTGATTTCAATTCCAGGCAAAGTAACAGACCCTGCACACCCGACAAACGGATGCCCTTTTGCACCGCGCTGCACACAAGCATGTGCAGAATGCAGTACACCAGCTTTTAAAGAGAGAAAATGCTATGAACGAACCTAAAACAGAAATGACTTCGCCACTTGTCTTAAAAGCAGAAAACCTAAAAAAACGGTTTAACCTTGAAGCCGGTTTTTTTGCCAATATGGGTCGCTATGTATATGCCGTAAACGATGTTTCATTTTCAATTGGTGCAAATCAGACATATGGTCTTGTCGGAGAATCTGGATGCGGAAAAACAACAACAGCCAGAATGATTGTCGGCATGTACAAAAAAGACAGCGGTTCAATCTATTACCACGACACAGATACAGATAACTTTTCACGTTCAGAATTGAAATCTTACAGGGAAAAAGTCAAATACATTTTTCAAGATCCTGCACGTTCGCTTAACCCGCGCATGAACATTTATCAGGTGCTCACTTCGGGTTGGAGCTGGTCTTCGCACTGGCAGGGACACAATTATGCAAAAGAATGTGCAGCACAAATTCTTGAAGAAACAGGCCTTTCTGCAGACGATTTATACAGACGCCCGGCTGAATTTTCTGGCGGACAGCGTCAGCGCATTTCTATTGCACGTGCACTTATAATGCAGCCAGAAGCATTAATCTGCGACGAAGTTGTTTCTGCACTTGACGTATCAATTCAAGGACAAATCTTAAATCTGCTGCAGGATCTGCGCGAAAAACGCAGCCTTTCGTATCTTTTTATAACACATGATTTAAAAATTGCATGCTATTTCTGCGATAAAATCGGTGTTATGTACAGAGGCTGCATTATGGAAGAAGCTGAAGCACAGGATCTTTATCAGACGGCAAAGCACCCTTATACGCAGCTTTTATTTGAAAGTGCACAGAGTTTTGACACAGCCACAAAAGGCGAAGTCAAGACAAATGTAGAAGAATTAGCAGGCTGTCCATTTGCGCACAGATGTCCAAAAGCAAAAGCACATTGTTTTGAACAGATGCCGCCACTTAAAAACATTGCAGAATCAGGTCAAACACCACATCTGCTGCGCTGCTTTGAATAAACAGGCACGTCATTCTGAAATTATGAGCTCAGGCAACCTGTAAATTCAGGGTGACGCATATACAATCTTCTGTGCAGGAAGCATTTTTCAGGCATTTACCAGATTATTTTTTATTTCTTCAAGCATTTTTAACGCATCCAGACCAGTCTGCAAAGTTGAACCCAAAACCGCGTTTCCGTCTAAAAAATCAACTGCATTCTGCACCATATTTGCAAAATAACCTGTTTTTTTAGGGAAAACCACATTTTTTTGAGTCAAAGAATAAAAACCGCTGTAAAGCTTTGACGATTCGCGCCTTTCAACTTTTGCAATTCCATTGCCAACAGTAACACGACCTTCTGTTCCTGTTATGATTATTTCAAAACCAAAAAATCTGCATCTTCCTGAAAAATCAAAAACGATTGAAACACCGTCTTTTTCATATTGAGCAGAAACATTGCGCACTGCCCCGTCATCACTTTTGTAAACACCAAAAATTTTTGGATTTTCAAGCTGAACATCATCCAAAAGAAAACGCACGATATCAACAAGATGAGTTCCATCATGAATAAGGCTGTAAGCACCTGTGTTTTCTTCAGCTTTAGAATAAACCCTCAAACCAGAATAAAGCGATGCATGAATTGTCTGCAAATCTCCAATTGTTTTTATAAGTTCTTTTGCTTTCTGATAATCTTTTGCAAAACGTCTTTCGTGATTTACAAGAACAGGCACATTTGCTTTCTGACATGCTTCTTTTAAGAGCAGACCTTCATTCATATTGAGCGCAACAGGCTTTTCAAGAATTACAAGTTCTGGCTTTGCATTAATTGCAGCCAGCGCCGTTTTTAGATGAGCATCTTCGTTTACAGCAACAGTAATTATGTCATAAGGTTTAAAAGCAAGCGTTTCTTCAACAGAAGCAAAAGCTTCTGCTTTTCTGTTAGCCCTGTGCCATATTTCAAGAGCTTCTTTGTCAATGTCACAGCCAGCCACAAGTTCAATGCGTTTATTTGCATTAAGCGCCATTGAATGAGATGCCGGCTGTTCACGTTTTTTGTCCAGTCCAAGACTATAGCCGATTCGTCCGGTGCCGATAAGTGCAGCAGAATAAATAGTTTTTTTCATATTCATATACCGTTTTGCAATGAGCATTAAAAAAGCAGCAGGTTTTCCCGCTGCTTCTGTTTTAAACTGAAACTGCCATAAAATGCAGCATATGCGACTTTGATTTGCAAATTCACATTTAACTGCACAAGCAGACAGATTTATTTTGTTGTAAATGCTATCGCACCGTCCCAGTGTTCCGGTGGATTCTCAATAAAGTCCTGACAACGCGAAATCATCAGTTTAGAAGCTTTATCGCCTTCAACAGCAGCAAGCGCCTGTGTAAAATAATCTTTTGCCAGGCGGAAAACGCCCTGTGTATAAAGTTCAATGCCTTTGTTATAGGCATCGCGATAAACAGCCGGAAATTCATCAATGCTTCTGTCAACTGCATAAATTGGAACAGCAATTGCTTTGCCTTTTACTTTTACATCATCAAGATGTCTGAAGACAAATTCGCCTTTTGGAATTTCATGCATGACGCTGTCACTAACCAAAAGCTGTGTTCCATAAGTTTTTGTCAAACCTTCAAGACGAGAAGCAAGATTTACAGAGTCGCCGATAACAGAATAGTCTGTCTTTTCTTTAGAACCAATTGAACCAACAATAACATCACCGTAATGAATTCCAATACCGATGTTAAATGTCATTCCTTCCGGCATAACAAGGTCTTCAAGTGGAATATCCGGCAGAGCCTGGCGCATTTCATAAGCAGCAGCAACAGCACGGCGGCAGTTATCTTCATAACTTACAGGAGTACCAAACAAAGCCATAATTGCGTCACCAATAAACTTATCAATTGTTCCGCCGTGTTTTTTGATGATGTCTACCATGACAGTAAAATAACGGTTCAAGAAAGCAACAATTGTTTCCGGTTTATTGCGTTCGCTGATATTTGTAAACGAACGGATATCGCTGAACAAAATTGCAATTTCACGCTTTTCTCCGACAGATACTTTTTCCTGCGTATTGTTATTTGCAAGATCATCAATAATCTGTTCAGGAACAAACCGGGAAAATGCTTTTCGAATTCTCTGTTCATAGAAAATTTTCCGTTTCAAGAAAAGCGTGTTTTCAAAAAGCAACGCACCGTTCTGACAGCAGATATGAAGCGAAGTAAGCTGAGAATCAATAAAATTGCCTGCACGCACCATATGAATAGTTCCAAAAGGCTTGCCATTTGAACCAAGCAGATTGTCACATTCATATGAAGACAGAGGAACACCGCTTTCTGCAGCGAAACGGTGCAGATCAATAACAGATTTTAACTGTTTTGGTTCAATATGAGATGTATTAACATCAACAAGCTGCTTTTCAAAATCTGCACAGCAGACAGCAAAAAAGTCTGAAACTTCTGTTTCTGTCAATGAATCGCTTGCTATGTAATAAGCATGCGGTCCGTCGTGCTCAAGCACTGCAATTGCAGCAATAGGCACTTCGCACAATTCTGCAATAAGCGACAGAAATCTTGCAGCAACTTCTTCAAGCGATGTCCATGAACTCATCATGTCATAAAGGCGTGCAAGAATAATATGATTAAAGTTATCTTTGCCCCAGAGATTCGTACTTCGTGTAAAAAGCATTGAATCGCCATATTCTTTTTTTGCTTCAAGCAAAGAACCTCTATCAACTGCACCGCCAGAAGGCAGCTGTGCAAGTTCTTCAACATTCAATTCAAGTGTTGAAGAATCAAGATAAATAAAGGAACTTACACCTGCCTGTTCAGCAAGCTGCTGGTCAAAAGCAACAGGCGCAGTTGCATACATACCGATAGGCAGAGATTCAAAACACTTGAATGACCTTATAAGGCGCACAAGCTCAAAACTGCCAAGAGACGGCAAATCTGCATTTAGCAGCACCACATCAGGCAAAAACTCGAACACTTGATCGAGACCTTCGCGACTGTTCTGAATAAACTCAATGGAATAATCGCTTTTTCTAAGCGTTGTTGAGAATACCTTTTGAACCGTAATCGATGGTTCAATAATTAAAAGTTTTCTAACTCAACACAAGAGTTAATTCCTGTTTATTATAGCATATTTTT
>JAKSTS010000081.1 GCA_024402455.1 Treponemataceae bacterium | reverse complement strand
GCTAGGACGTGACCCTCTCAAGGTCGAAAGACGGGTTCGATTCCCGTAGGGACCGCTTTTGAATGATGCTTCTGATGTTCAGAAGCTTTTTTTATCACTTTTTCTGTTTACTGAAAATCTGCAACCGTATTTTTATCTTTCAGTCATTTTTCTATGTGTTATAGTTTTAAATTGAACTTTATTTTTTATTCAGCCTTGACCTTAAAAAATACCTGCTTTACAATAACTGCATGGAAAAAATGGATTCTTTTGACCGTATGGTACTTGATATGTCACATGCTGAGCGCATGTGTCTTTATGATAAATTATGCGCGTCAATAAGTGCTGAAGACCAGACAATTGCATCTCCTTTAGATCCTCAGGAAAATACTTCTGATTTAGACATTCAAACACAAATGAAGTCAGAATCGGTTGTGGTTAAATTCTGGCTTTTTTTAAAGTCTCTTTTTTCTGGCATTGATATTTCTCATCTTTATAATGATATGGTTATCGGGCGCATTGCCCGTCAAATTGAAAAAACAAATCCCGGGCTTCTGCTGTATAAAAAGGGAATGGTGGGTGGTGTTTTTTATGAACAGGTTCGTTCGCTGAAAGATGTCGCTGATTTTTTCAAAGCTTCGATTGATTTGTATGAAGAAGATCCGGGGCGTTTTTATGTTTTTTTAAGTTCGCTTGTCCTGCCGGATTATTATTCATATATTCAACGTGATATAGATCCTTTTCTTTTGGGTGATGATGAACCGCCGGAACCGGAAACAAGACTTTCTTTAATTCGCCGCATGGAAGAAGTTTTTCAGGAAATAACTTCTGCACAGCGAAGTTCATTTTATCAGACTGTAATTAACATTGACTGGCTGCGTCAGTTTGTGCGTCTGCCTTTTGAAAAAATGCTTGCACGTTTTCTGCCTGCAGCTGGCGGTGGCTATGTTGCACAGCTCAATTTAATCCGCAACGATCTTGCACAGTTTTGCAGGGTGCTCTGCAATGCAAAAAATGTTTCTACAGAAGTCTTGCAGGCTTTGTGTCTTTTTTCTTCTCAAAGTCAGATTGAACAGGAAAAAACTGATGTTGATGCTTTAACTACAGAATATGTGTCACGAAGCATCAATAAAATTGGTGTCATCAAAAAATTCCTGCGGACAATTCCAATTAGAAAACTTGCATGCATTGCTTTTAAATCTGCAACTTGGACTGCTGCACAGCCTGAAGGAGCAGAAGACTGGTTTATTAAATATAAAGCAGAATGGCGCAAGCTTTTTGATGCACGCTGGGCAGAATGGCTCAAATCAAAAAAACGCCAGATTGTTGAGCAGAAGATTTTTACAATGCTCCGCTGCATGAAACTTCCGGAACTTCCGTATAGACCATGGGAAGAATCATGGTGCGAATTGAATTTTCCAAAAAATCAGTCAATGGGATTTCTGTATGCTTTTTATGACACCATTTTTGATGAAATCAGCAAAATGCTGAAAATTCTTGTCGTTGACGGCGATTTTAAACAGCGCGAAAATCGCGTTGAATTTGTGGAAGCTTTCAATGAATTTGTTCATCTTGCTGCAGATGTCAGTGCGTTTGCCCAAAAACTGTCTCCTGCTGGAGAATTCGGTCAGTTTTTTGAAAATGCAAGAACTTCAGAAGACCATTCGATAAAAATGCATTCGCGGCTTGAGTCTGCGTTGCAGTCTGCATATTCTGAAGCATCTGGAATTTCAATGCGTTTTGCAAAAGCTGTAATTTCTATTACAAACGTGCTTATGGGAGTCATTTCAGAAAACAGAGTTGGAAAATATGATTCAATCAACAATATTGCAGCAATAGGCGGCAGACAGAATCAGCGTTTCCGGCAGCAGCTTGCAGAAATTCATGATACTTTAAATGATGCGGAAAGCTGCCTTAAAGAACTGGAATTATTCGAAAATCAATGAGCGCACAAAATTTCCCTTTCAGGTTTTCTGCATTAAAATCAGAACCGCTGCTTAAAGATAAAGACGGCACTGTTCTTGCTGTATGTTTTCCTTTTGTGCAGTCTGGCAAAATAATTGAAAAATCTCCTTTGTGCTGTCTGTCGTTGAAAAGTGCAGGTTCAATGCGCTTCCGCTGGAACGAACAAAACGAAACGCGAATGCAATTTTTTGAAAAGCTCAATGTTGCTTCTGCTGTTGAAAGCAAAAACTGCCTGCACATTCTTGCACCTGAATTGATTCATTCAAAAAAAGTGTTCTGTGTTGACAGTTTTGAAGAATTCAGCAGTTTTGCTCAGTTTTGTTCAACAGGAGATGCTGTTTTAACATCAAACAGGCTGTTTGTGCCATCTGTAACTGTTGCGGACTGTGTGCCGGTTTATTTGTATCATCCTCAAAAAGCCGTTTTTGCCATGGTTCATTCTGGCTGGAAAGGCACTGGCATTGTAAAAGAAGTTCTGGCAGAAGCATCTAAAGTTTATGGTGCAGATGCAGAAGGTTTTTGCGCAGTTATCGGTCCGCATATAAAAAGCTGCTGCTATACGGTTGATGCAGAAAGAGCAGATTATTTTAGAAAAAATTTTGGAAACAGCTGTATTGTTTCAGAAGAAGCTGATGAAAAATTTGGTTTTCATCTGTCGCTGGAAGTTGCAAACTTAAAACTGCTGCTTGATGCTGGTGTTCCTGCAGAAAATATTGCATCGGCTTTAGAATGCACGTGCTGTTCAGAACAGCTCGGTTCTCATCGCCGCGAAACTGCCGGTCTTGCAGATTCTGTTCCATTAGAAGAACGTCTCAAAAAGTTTACAGTAATGGCAGCGTTTCTGCTGCCAGATGAGATAAAAGATAAAAACTGATGAAAGCGGGCAGGCTTTTATTTGAAGTTTGTGTTGCAAGCTTTTTTATTATTTGCATATTCTTGGTTACTCAAGAATGTACGAAAAAAACAATGTGAAAAGTCAAAGTTTTAGCTTTGGCTGTTATAGGAGAGAAAAATGATAAATACTGTTATTGAACTGCTTCAAAACAGAGAAAAATTCATTAATGAAATTGCAGATGGTGTTGAGATTAAAAGAAAATTGATTAATCTGCTTGTAATAAGTCTGATTGGATTTGCATCCTATGGTTTTATTATGGGGCTGTCAAACAGTTTTGCCCAGTCAATTTCATCATTGATAAAGCTGCCGTTGCTTTATCTTGCAACTACACTTATATGTTTTCCTACGTTTTTTATTTTTTACAGTCTGTTTGGGTCAAAAACAACGTTTCCTAAAAGCCTTACTTATATGCTGACTGCAGTTTGTGTTATGAGCATTATACTTCTTGCATTTGCGCCTGTAACGTTGTTTTTTCTTTTGACAAGCAGAAATTATATTTTCTTTAAGTTGCTTAATGTTCTTTTCTTTTCTGTGTCTGGCATTGTAGGAATAAGTTTTTTCTATAAGATGATTGTGGCAATTGATTTGAAAGAATCTGTTGAAAAACCTTCGCTTGAGGCTGTGAGTACCAGAAATAAAATTCTTCTTTTCTGGATGATTTTATACTCTTTTGTTGGAACGCAGCTTGCATGGACATTGCGTCCGTTCTTTGGTGCGCCAAACATGCCGTTTCAGTTGCTCCGAAAATTAGGCGGCAATTTTTATGTAGATATTTTTCATGCATTCATGCGCCTGTTCTGATTTGCAAATAATTTCAAAAACAAAACTCGCATAACTTGTACAGCTTGTTGACTTGAACCAGTTAAAAAAAATTGTTTCAACTTTTGCTGCGAAGAACCAGACCAAATAATGTAAATAATCTGCAGTTTTCAAAGGCTGCCGAAAGCTTTTGGCGGTGCCCGGCTATCGGCTGACGCCGATAGCCTTTCGCCGAACCGAACCAAAGTATGTGAACCAGTTAATGTGAAAACCCCGAGTAGGGGTTTGTTCTTTCCCTTATTAGTTCCGACACTTTCAAGTGTTAAAAACCCTTGTATACAAAAAACTTGCTTTTTGCTATGATGTGCCCATGGCTGATTTAAAACAAGAAAGCCGCGCGCTGATTGCGGCGGCAGTTAATTTACTTAAAAAGACAAAAAATGTTGATTCTCCAGATGTTGCTGCTGAATCTATTACTGCCGAAGTGCCACCAAACCCAGAAATGGGCGATGTTGGTTTCCCAATGTTTCCGTTTGCGCGCGTCCTGCGCATTGCTCCGCCTGTAATTGCACAGGAAGTTGCAAAGCTTCTGAATGAAGATGCTGATTTAAAAGCAAAAGCTGAAAAAGTCGGTGCTTTTGCTGCTGTTGGACCATATGTCAATGTTAAGCTTGTAAAAGGCGATATTGCCCGTGCAACTTTAGAGGCAATTCTTTCTCAGGGCGAATCATATGGTTCTTTTGATGCATCTGGCAAAAAACCGCTTGACGGTCGCCGTGTAATGATTGAATTTTCAAGCCCCAATACAAATAAACCGCTTCATCTTGGACATCTTCGAAACGATGCTTTGGGTGAATCTGTTTCGCGCATCTTAAAAGCAGCCGGTGCAGATGTTTTCAAGGTAAACATCATCAATAACCGCGGTGTTCACATTTGTAAATCAATGCGTGCTTATCAGCTTTTTCATGAAGGTCAGACACCGGAACAGCTTGGCGTAAAGAGCGACAGATTTGTTGGTGACTGTTATGTTGAATTCGAGAAGTACCGCAAGGAAAACGGCGAAAAAGCTGAAAACGAAGCACAGAATATGCTCGTTGAGTGGGAAAAGGGTAATGCTGACATTCATAAATTGTGGAAACAGATGAATGAATGGGCTGTAAACGGCATTATGCAGACTTATAAGCGTACAGGCGTTTCATTTGATAAATTTTATTACGAAAGCGAAACATATCTTAAAGGAAAAGAGCTTATTCAAAAAGGTCTTTCTGACGGCATTTTCTTTAAAGCCGAAGACGGCTCAGTCCGCATTGATGTTTCTGAAGTTGTCGGAAAAAATAAAGACGGCGAAGACCAGCAGAAAGTTCTGCTCCGCAAAGACGGAACATCTGTTTATATAACACAGGATATCGGAACAGCCGTAAGTCGTCATGGTGACTGGCCGTTTAATCAGCTTGTTTACGTTGTCGGAAACGAGCAGAACTATCACTTTAAGGTTCTGTTCTATATCTTAAAGAAACTTGGCTTTGAATGGTCTGACCAGCTTTATCATCTTTCTTATGGAATGGTAAATCTGCCTGAAGGCAAAATGAAAAGCCGCGAAGGAACTGTCGTTGATGCAGATGATCTTATCAACCAGCTCCGCGACGGTGCACTTGAAGAGATTTCTTCAAAAGGTCGCGAAGATGCTGTAGGTGATGCTGCAGCAGTTGCAGAAAACATTGCACTTGGTGCACTTCATTATTTCCTTTTGCAGGCAACTCCAGCAAAAGACATGATGTTCAATCCGAAAGAATCGCTTTCTTTTAACGGAAATACAGGCCCGTATCTTCAGTATATGGGTGCACGCATCTGTTCAATTCTGCGCAAGACTGAAAGTTCCGGCGTAAAATTAAGCAACAGTGTTGATTTTTCACTTTTGACACATCCTGCAGAATGGGCACTTATCAAGGCTCTCGGTGAATATCCTGAAACTTTGAAACGGGCTGCTGAAAATCTTGATCCTTCAGAGATTGCTGCACTTCTTTATGAAGTTGCAAAGCTTTTCGGTTCGTTCTATCACGACTGTCCGATTCTCGGAATTGACAATGCAGCTTTGACGGAAGCACGTCTTGCTCTTGTCCGCTGTGTAAAAACTGTGCTCGAAAATGGAATGAAACTCATTCTTATTCCATTTTTGGAGGTCATGTAGGGCTTTTGTATTGACGTACTAGCCCAAAATATTGTAATCTGAAGCACTTGCGAAATCTTGCTCGTTTTGCAAGTATTTTCAGTATTTTGGAAAGAATCTCCGGCGCTTCCCCGTTATTGTGCCGGAGTGACGAACTATAACGTTTAGAGGTAGAAATATGTACGCATTGGTTGAGTACAAAGGTAAACAGTATAAGGCTGAAAAAGGCGCTGTGTTGACAGTTGATAAGATCGACGCAGAAGCTGGTTCTACTGTTACAATTGATACAGTTGTTTTTGTAAATAACGACGGAAAAGTTAGTGTTGGTGCTCCTTATGTTGCTGGTGCAAAAGTTACCGTAAAAGTAGAAGATACTTTCAAAGACGACAAAGTACTCGTGTTCAAATACAAGAGTAAGAAGGACTATCACCGCACAATCGGTCATCGTCAGCAGTACACACGCGTAACTGTTGAAGACATCGTTGTTGCCTAATGGTGAAAACTGGTGATAACCGCTGTTCTGTGTAAACGCAGTGACGGTGCTTTTGCAAGTTGCGAAGTGTCTGGTCATGCTGAGTTTGCACCGAAAGGAGCGGATATCGTCTGTGCAGCAGTTTCGACAGTTGTGCGTACGACAGTTGCTGTTCTTCAGTCAACTGATTCAGCAGAACCGCTTGTTACTTGCGATTCTTCGGAACACGGGCAGCTCGCATTCCGTGCTACTGAAATGAGTTCCGCTTTTGTGGAACGCTTGGTGTTTGCGGCAGATTATCTGCAGAAAGGTTTAGAAATTATAGCTGCAGAGTATCCCAAATATCTAAAATTGCGGGTTAAAACAGTTAAATAGCAGTGGAGGCATAAAATGGGACGCAAAAAAGGCGGAAGCGGTGCTAAAAACGGCCGCGATTCAAACCCAAAATATCTTGGTATCAAATCTTATGGCGGAACAGAAGTAACTGCTGGTACAATCATTGTTCGCCAGAGAGGAACAAAAATTCATCCAGGCGTAAATGTTGGCCGTGGTAAAGATGATACTTTGTTTGCAACTGCAGACGGAAAAGTAGTGTTCCATGAACGCAAAGGCAGAAAGCTCGCTTCTGTTGAAGCAAAAGCTAACTAATTTTTTCCATCTTGATGGTGGACTTGTGCGTTTGTTTTAGTTTTGCGATTTTTCGCAGATGATACCCGAATTAGGCATTGCTGTGCTTAGTGCGGGTATTTTTTTTAGGTAGTGTAACGTGATAAAATTTGCAGATGAAGCAATTATTGAAGTTATTTCCGGCAAAGGCGGCAATGGCTGTATTGCATTCAGACGGGAAAAATATGTGCCTCATGGTGGACCTGCCGGAGGCGACGGCGGCCGTGGCGGAGATGTTGTTTTTGTTGTAAAGCGCAATCTGCGCACTTTGGCCCATTTGAGCTATAAGCAGCAGTTTAAGGCACGAAATGGCGGCGACGGAGA
>JAKSTS010000080.1 GCA_024402455.1 Treponemataceae bacterium | reverse complement strand
CGAGGAAGCCCATCATTTCAACGTGTGCTGGAACTGATGAAGAACCTGCGAACTGTGCATCTGAGTGCATACGACCCATAGTATCTGTCATACCATAAGAAGCTGGACCTGCAGCCATGTTATCTGGATGCAATGTACGACCTGTACCACCGCCAGATGCTACAGAGAAGTATTTTTTGCCTGCTTCAAGTCGTTCTTTCTTGTATGTACCTGCAACTGGATGCTGGAAACGAGTTGGGTTTGTTGAGTTACCAGTGATTGAAACATCAACGTTTTCGTGCCACATGATTGCAACACCTTCGCGAACATCGTCTGCACCATAGCAGTTTACTTTTGCGCGCTCACCGTTTGAATAAGGAATCTTTTCAACGATTTTGAGCTCGCCTGTGAAATAGTCGAACTGTGTTTTAACATATGTAAAACCATTGATTCGGCTGATAATCTGAGCAGCATCTTTTCCAAGACCGTTCAAGATTACGCGGAGTGGCTGTTTGCGAACTTTGTCAGCTTTCTGTGCAATTTTAATAGCACCTTCAGCTGCTGCAAAAGATTCGTGACCTGCAAGGAAAGCAAAGCACTGTGTCTCTTCGCGGAGAAGACGTGCAGCAAGGTTTCCGTGACCAAGACCAACTTTGCGGTCTTCAGCTACAGAACCTGGAATACAGAATGACTGAAGTCCGATACCGATTGCTTCTGCAGCATCAGCAGCGTTTTTGCAGCCTTTTTTGATTGCAATTGCAGCACCACAAACGTATGCCCATTTTGCGTTTTCAAAACAGATTGGCTGTGTTTCTTCTACAGTCTTGTATGGGTTGATTCCTGCTTTGTCGCAGATTTCTTTAGCTTCTTCAATAGACTTGATGCCGTTTTCATTCAAAGCTTTTGTAATTTTTGCGATACGGCCGTCGTAGTTTTCAAATGTGATTTTTTCTGCCATTTTCTATTCCTCCGTACCTTATTCTTTGCGTGGGTCGATGAGTTTTACAGCACCCTGTTCTTCAGTAGTGCGTCCGTAAGAACCACGAGCTTTATCCATTGCTGTTGCTGGATCATCACCTTTCTTGATGAATTCCATCATTTTTCCAAAGTTAAGGAATTTGTAACCGATGATAGCACCGTCTTTGTCTACAGCAACTTTTTCAACATAGCCTTCTGCCATTTCAAGATAGCGTGGACCCTTTACTTTAGTTGCGAACATTGTTCCAACCTGTGAACGAAGTCCTTTTCCAAGGTCTTCCAAAGATGCGCCAACTTTAAGACCGTCTTCAGAATAAGCTGACTGTGAACGACCATATGCAATCTGAAGGAAAAGTTCTCTCATTGCTGTGTTGATAGCATCACAAACGAGGTCTGTGTTGAGAGCTTCAAGAAGAGTTTTTCCAATAAGAATTTCAGAAGCCATAGCTGCTGAGTGTGTCATACCTGAACAACCTAATGTTTCAACAAGAGCTTCTTCAATGATTCCGTTCTTAACATTGAGGGTCAATTTACAACAACCCTGCTGTGGTGCACACCAACCGATACCGTGTGTAAAACCAGAAATGTCTTTGATTTCTTTAGCCTGAACCCATTTTCCTTCTTCAGGAATTGGAGCAGGTCCATGATAAGCGGCCTTAGCCAATGGACACATATGTTCCACTTCTGCCGTATAAGTCATAGGTTTTCTCCTATTTTTAAGCATTTATCTGCGATAAAAAATCAGATAAAGCTTTTAATATTGCAACTCCGCACAGGCGGAGGTTTTGTTGCTCTGCCTTATATAATATAAAATTATCGATAAAAATGCTATAGGGCAGTTGATAATCAAAAAAGTTTCGAAACACACAAAAGCTGATTTGTTTCCCTAGATATCAAAAAAACTTTTCACGTGAGCAATATAATATTCACAGCCGTGCAAGATTATGTTTTCAGACTGAAAAGATAATACTGCTCACGTCAAAATTTTCATTTTTTGCAATTTGCTAAAAATCAGCTGCTTGCATCCTCCTTTGCAGGGCAGTATGGAATTAAAGGGATCAAAATACTTTGCTGAAGCTCCATCAAGATAATCTTAAAGGGCGACCAGAAAGATTCTGATGGGCGACCAGAAAGATTCTGATGGACGACCAGAAAGATTCTGATGGGCGATCAGAAGGATTCTGATGGACGACCAGAAAGATTTTGATGGACGACCAGAAGGATTCTGATGGACGACCAAAATTATCCTGAAGGAAGCAGGCTATTCGCTGACGCGAATAGCGGATAGTTTTCTAGCGAAAACTATCATAACTTGTACAGGTTAACGGCTTGAATCAGATAAAAAAGAATTGTTCCAACTGTTGCCGCGAAGAATAAACCTAAATAATGTGAACAATCGCAGGTTCTTAGGGCGGCGGCAGCCCTAAGCGGTGTCCGGCTATCGGCTTGCGCCGATAGCTCCGAGATTTTGTTTTCGCAAATTTGTCAGTTTTTGCGAAGCAAAAATCTGACCGCTATCAGCTGTGCTGATAGCCTTTCGCCGAATCAGTCCAAAGAATGTGATTGTCCCTAAAGCGAAAACAAAACTCGTATTACTTGTATAAGAAAACGGCTCGACCAAATAAAAAAAATTGCTCCAACTTCTGCCGCGAAGAACAAACCAAAAATAAAGTTCCAACACTTTCAAGCATTAAAATTCATATAAACCTTATTTTGGTGTATAATTAAAAAAAGGAGATGCAATCATGAACGAAACTTTGCAAATATTAAAAGACCGCCGCAGCTGCAGAAAATTTATTGCAGATAAGCTGCCAAAAGAAGCTGACCTCAACGCCATTATTGAAGCCGGCACATATGCACCAAGTGGAATGGGGCGTCAGCCTGTAAAGATCATTGCAGTTACGGACAAAGAACTGAGAAACAAAATCTCTAAAGAAAATGCCAGAATAATGGGTGCAGACATGGATCCGTTCTACGGTGCTCCAGTAATCCTCATTGTAATTGCCGATAAATCTTCTCCAACATATGTCTACGATGGTTCGCTTGTTATGGGCAACTTGATGAATGCCGCCAAAAGTCTTGGAATTGCATCAATCTGGATTCACCGTGCAAAAGAGGAATTTGAATCAGATTTTGGTAAGCAGATTTTGAAAGATCTTGGTATTACTGGTGAGTGGGAAGGCATTGGACATGTTGCTTTAGGATATGCTGATGAAGGCGGCGAAAAACCTGCGGCACCAAGAAAAGACAGTGTTCATTGGATAAAATAGCGGCGCACATAATGGAAGAAAACGAGACAGTTCCTGCAATGTAACGCAAAAAAAATGCAGAAAAATGGTGCAGGGCTATTGCAATTTTTTTTATTTATGTGTATAGTCTTTACATCGCTTGCGGGAATAGCTCAGTGGTAGAGCGCCACCTTGCCAAGGTGGATGTCGCGGGTCCGACTCCCGTTTCCCGCTCTAGGTCGAAAGCGGTTCAGGTTTTCTGAACCGCTTTTTTTATGCATTTAGCTTTTTGCACGTTTTGAAAATTGCGCCATATTCAGACTGTCTCTAAAAATTACTAAATTGCTTTTTAGAGCTTCTTCAAGTTATTTTGCATATGTTGTCAATCTTGTGTTATTTCGATAAAATCGAAAAAGCGATACGTTAAAAGCTTATTTGATTTCTTGATATATATATAGAAGTGAATTGCGATTTATCGCATGTTTTATGGGAGAATAAGATGTCTGATTTAAGCAAAATGCGGAATATTGGAATTATGGCACATATTGATGCCGGAAAAACAACAACTTCAGAACGCATTCTTTATTATACTGGCAAAATTCATCGTATTGGCGAAATTGATGATGGCGCAGCAACAATGGACTGGATGGAGCAGGAGCAGGAACGCGGAATTACAATTTGCAGTGCTGCTACAACAACTTACTGGCGCGACCATCAGATAAACTTGATTGACACACCAGGCCATGTTGATTTTACTGCCGAAGTTGAACGTTCGCTTCGTGTTTTGGATGGTGCAGTTGCTGTTCTTTGTGCTGTCGGTGGTGTTCAGCCACAGACAGAAACAGTATGGCACCAGGCTGATACTTATGGTGTTCCACGCATCTGCTTTGTCAACAAAATGGACAGAATTGGTGCAGACTTTTTTAGGGTAATGGACGATGTCCATGAAAAATTTGGTGCAAAGACTCTGGCATTGCAGGTTCCAATCGGTGCAGAAAGCAATTTTGAAGGTGTAATTGACCTTTTGAAAATGAAAGAATTCCGGTTTGACCCTGCAGATGAAGGCGAAACAATAATTGAAAGCGAAATTGATGCAGGCCGTCTTGCACTTGCAGAAGAATGGCGAGAAAAGCTTGTAGATGAAATTGCTTCTGATAATGACGAAATTGCTGAACTTTATCTTGGCGGCGAAGACATTCCGATTGATATGCTCCAGAAAGAAATCAGACGGCGCACTATTAACAGAACAATTGTTCCATTTTTGTGCGGTTCTGCACGCAAAAACTGTGCAGTTCAGCCTTTAATTGATGCAGTCGTTGATTATCTTCCTTCTCCAACAGAAGTTCCTGCAGCTCAGGCTTTCCATGTAAAGAAAGAAGAAGATGTTGCTGTTGAATGCAACCCTGATGCAAAAACACCTGTTGGGCTTGTTTTCAAGATTCAGTATGACCGCGAAATGGGTTCGCTGTGCTATGTGCGCATGTATTCTGGCAAAATCAAAGCCGGCGACCAGATTTTTAATGTTGGCAAAAAAAAGCGCGAACGAGTAAACCGCATTCTGCGCATGCATTCAAACAAGAGCGAAGCAGTTGACAGCATTAGTGCCGGCGACATTGCTGTTTTTATCGGTCTTAAACTTGCACAGACAGGCGACACACTTGGAAGCGAAGGAATGCCGATTCTTCTTGAGCGCATGCATTTCCCGGAGCCGGTTATTTCTGTTTCGATTGAACCGGCAACACTTTCTGAACGCGATAAATTAAACGAAACACTTGAGATTCTTGCACGCGAAGACCCGACTTTTACAAGTCATGAAGATGCAGAAACAGGTCAGGTTATTATTTCTGGCATGGGCGAACTTCATCTTGACGTGCTTGCAACACGCATGAAAGACGATTTTAAAGTTGAAGCACGCATTGGTGCTCCTCAGGTTACATACCGCGAATCTGTTACTGCAAAAGCTGAACATACAGAAGAATTTTCAAGAAACCTTGGCGGAAAAGATAATACGGCTGGAATCAGCCTTATTGTTGAACCGGCCGAAAGAGGTGAGGGCAATTCATATGTATTTGCAGGCAAAAAACCGCAGAATGTTCCGCAGGAAATTTTTGATGCTGTTGAAAGCGGCATAAATAACAGTTTCTCTTCTGGAATTCAATATGGCTATATGTGTGCAGACGTAAAAGTTTCTGTTACTTCCATTGATTATAACGAGCTTACATCAACACCGTTTGCATTTGAAGCCTGTGCCGTTGCAGCTTTTGACGCAGCTTGCAGAAAGGCAAGCCCTGAACTGCTTGAACCAGTTATGAATGTTGACATTTTGTGTCCAAAAGATTTTGTCGGTGATGCAATGAGCCAGATTACACAGCGCGGCGGCATTATTTCAAGCCTTGAATCTAAACCGTCTACAGAAGTTGTTCATGCACAGGCACCAATGGCAAAAATGTTCGGTTTTTCAACAAGCCTGCGTTCTGTAACACAAGGTCGTGCATCTTTCAGCATGCTTTTCAGCCATTTCCAGGTAAAAGTCGGCGGCCTTGGTTCTGCATATTAATGCAGCTGTTTTTAAGCGCTTTTAAATTGCAAAGCCTGCTTTTAAAAGCGCTTTAATTTTTTTATTTTGAATTTATTTTATAAGGTTTATATATGAATATAATTTTGCTTTCAGGCGGTTCAGGCAAACGATTGTGGCCGCTTTCAAACGACATAAGATCAAAACAGTTTATTAAGATTTTTAAAAATGCAGACGGTGTTTATGAATCTATGGTTCAGCGCATTTATCGTGGAATTAAAAATGCTGATCCTGATGCAAAAATAACAATTGCAACTTCAGAAACTCAGGTTGCTTCAATTAAAAACCAGCTGGGCGAAGCAGTCAAAATAAGCAGAGAACCATGCCGCAGAGACACTTTTCCTGCAATTGCACTTGCAGCAAATTTTCTGTTTGATGTTGAAAAAGTCGGCAGGGATGAACCTGTTATAATTTGTCCTGTTGACCCGTTTGTAGACGATGAATATTTTAAAGCACTTGTTGAACTTTCAAAACTTGCAGAAAACGGCAGTGCAAATCTTACTTTGCTTGGCATTGAACCGACTTATCCTAGCGAAAAATACGGTTACATAATTCCAAAAGACAGTAAAAAAATCAGCAGGGTAGAAACATTTAAAGAAAAACCGACACTTGAAGTTGCAAAAGATTGCATTACTAAAGGTGCATTGTGGAACGGCGGTATTTTTGCATTTAAGCTCGGTTATCTGATTGATAAAGCACACGAATATATTGATTTTAAAGATTATAACGATATGTTCCAGAAGTATGAATCTTTGCAGAAAATCAGTTTTGATTATGCTGTTGTTGAAAAAGAGCAGAGCATTCAGGTTATGCGCTTTGCTGGCGAATGGAAAGATTTGGGAACATGGAACACACTGACGGAAGCAATGGATGAAAATGTGGTCGGCAAGGCTGTTTTGGACGAAACATGCAGTAATGTGCATGTTTTAAATGAACTTGATTCTCCGATTATCTGCATGGGCTTAAAAGATGTTGTTGTTTCTGCAAGTGTTGAAGGTATTCTTGTTGCAGACAAAAACCAGTCGAGCTATATGAAACCGCTTGTTGATGCTTTGCACGGCGAAGTAAAATTTGCAGAAAAAGACTGGGGCGAATATAAAGTAATTGATTCAACAAAAGAAAGTCTGGTAAGAAAGCTTTCGCTTAAAGCAAATCATTCATTGACTTATCATGCACATGAACATAGAGATGAAGTCTGGAATATTGTTTCGGGAAACGCATGCGTTGTGCTTGAAGGAAAAAAACAGTCTGTAAAAGCCGGTGATGTAATTACAATAAAAAAAGGACAGAAACACACAATAATTGCAGAAACAGATCTGCACGTTTTAGAACTTCAGCTTGGCAAAGATATTTCAACAAAAGACAAAATAAAATACGAGCTGTAACAAAAAACAACCCGATAGCTCCAAGCATATGATTGTTCCCAAAGCGAAGAACAAATCCGTGTTACTTGTACAAATGACAAGGGAACTGTCTGACAAGTTTAAAATATAGTGTCATTCCGATCTTGTTTCGGAATCCATGCGCTATATTCAGCGAAGATGCTGAAATAAATTCAGCATGACAGTGCTTATCAGGCAGCCCCGTCAGGTTGTGCAGCTGCCGCTTGAACCAGCTGAAAGAAAAGTTCCAAATGCTTTCAAGCATTAAAAAAATCACAAAAATTAACCAAAATTCTAAAAAAAATCAGAAATATATTGTGAAATAAATTTTTAAAGAG
>JAKSTS010000008.1 GCA_024402455.1 Treponemataceae bacterium | reverse complement strand
GTACTTTAAAAATAAGATTTAAGTTGTCGCCACCATCAGATTTATCAAGATTTTCAGAATCTTCCAAAATTGGAGTTGAAATACGTTCAAAACCAGCGGCACGGTAAGTTTCAAGGATTTTTCCCTGTACATAATCGCGCATTTTCTGTTCTGCTGGTAAAATATCTTTCATGCCTTTGAGTGCATTAGTTTTCATTTATAAACCTCTATGAATTTTATAGAATAATAATAGTGAAAATTTCAATATTAGACAATAAACCTTGAGTTTACATTAGAATTGAAAAGCCGTGTGTTTTTTTAGTGAAAACTTCAGCAGGGTAAAGACAACAAGTCCAAAAGCTTTAAGATATGTATAATCTTAATTTTTCCTTAAATCCTAATTTTTATATAGATAAAATAATATTTTATATGTATAAATTAATAAGAGATTCTAAAAATCTGAATTAATTTTTAATTTTCTGGAGATGACTTGCTTAACAAATTAAAAGAAACAGCTGTTTCAATTTTGCCTATTGCTGTCATAGTTTTAATTTTAAACTGGACTGCAGCACCTATGGGCGGAGCAATGACCGTTCAGTTTATTTTTGGAGCTTTGCTTGCAATTGTTGGTCTTGCTTTGTTTCTGCTTGGTGCAGACATTGGAATTCTGCCGATTGGCGAAAAAGCCGGTGCTGCGCTGACAAGCAAACGAAATCTGCCGCTGCTTTTGAGTTCTGCTTTTTTAATTGGTTTTTTAATTACGATTGCTGAACCAGATGTGCAGGTTTTTGCAAAACAGGTTTGTTCTGTTGATAAAAATATCAATTCAACAGTGCTTCTTGTAATGATTGCGGCTGGAATTGGTTTTTTTACCATGCTTGGGCTTCTGCGCACCGTTCTGCATATTCCGCTGCATTATCTGTTTGTTGGTTTTTATGTTATTGTTTTTGTTGCTGCGTTTCTTGCACCAGAAAAATATCTTGCAATCGCTTTTGATTCAGGCGGTGCAACAACAGGACCAATGACGGTGCCTTTTATTCTTGCGCTCGGCATGGGTGTTGCGGCTGTTCAAAGCCGTGGCAACGGTCAAAATGGCAACGATGCAAGTTTCGGCATGACCGGCATGGCTTCAATTGGTCCTATTCTTGCAGTTCTCATTTTAGGCGTAATAATGGGAACATCTTCTGTAAAAGCACAGAATATTCCTGTTTCAGCAGAAAATCAGATTGTTGAAGTTGAAGAAAATACATCTGTTCAAGCTGAAGAAACTGAAATTGTCGGCATGAAACAGTTTGCTCATCTTTTGCCGGAAACACTTGTTGAAGTTGCAAAAGCTTTGATTCCTCTTTTAGTAATGTTTCTGGTTTTTCAGTTTACTCTGCTTCATCTGCCGCCGCATGCAATTATGCGTATGTCTGTCGGTTTGATATATGCATTTATCGGTCTTGTGCTTTTTATGCTTGGTGTAAACGGCGGTTTTATGCCGGCGGGGCAGATTATCGGCAACACGATTGCTTTAACAGATTACCGTTATATTCTTATCTTAATTGGCGTACTGCTTGGTTCTGTTGTTGTCTGTGCTGAACCGGCGGTCTGGGTTTTAACCAAACAGGTTGAAGAAATTTCAGGCGGAACAATAAAACGGGGAGTGCTTTTGGTAGCGCTTTCTTTAGGTGTTTCAATTTCTGTCGGACTCAGTGTTTTCCGTGTTTTTGCAAGATTCAGCTTGTGGTATGTTCTTCTGCCAGGCTATGCACTTGCCCTTATTTTGCCTTTCTTCTGTCCTCGTCTTTTTACGGCAATTGCTTTTGACTCAGGCGGAGTTGCTTCTGGACCGATGACGACAACTTTTATTCTTTCGTTTGCTTTAGGTATTTCTAATGCAACAGGCGGAGATCCTTTGATTGATGCCTTTGGTGTAATTGCTCTTGTTGCAATGGCTCCGTTAATTACTATTCAGATTCTGGGCATTCTTTATGCTTGCAAAGCAAAAAAAGCTGAAAGTGCAGAAAAAGGTGGTGCACAATGAAACTGCTGATTTGTATTGTTCCTCATAATAGAAGTGAACATATAACACTTGCTGCCCGCAAAGCTGGTGCTGCTGGTGGAACTGTCGTTATGGGACGTGGCACGGCAAAAAATCAGATTCTTGAAATTCTCGGTTTAGGAGATACTCAAAAAGATTTGATTTATACGCTTCTTGATAATGACTTGTATCAGGATGTTCGGAATGCAGTGTTGCTTGAAGCTCAAAAAGAAAAACGTGGTTTTGGCATTGTATTTACTGTTGATGTAGAAAAATTTCTTAAAAATTCAAGCGAAAATGTTCAGAAGGAAGGTTCTTTTATGACAAATGCTACACATACTTTAATAAGTGTTATTGTAAATGCTGGTTTTGCTGATGATGCAATGGCTGCTGCCCGCAAAGCTGGTGCCGGCGGCGGAACAATTATTAATGCTCGTGGCACAGGCAAAGAAGAAGATGTAAAATTCTTTGGAATTACAATTGTTCCGGAAAAAGAAATGCTTCTTATTCTGGCAGAAAAATCAAAAGAAAAAGACATTCTTGATGCAATCAAGAATTTGCCATGCCTTCAGTCAAAAGGAAGCGGCATTACATATTGCATTGATGTAAATGATTTTGCTCCGCTTGGTACAAATCAGAAATAAAGTTTATTCAAGCAAGCACTTGCATGTGCTTGCTTGAATAAACAGGTTTAATCCATGGCAAAACAATCTACATTAGAAAAGTTCCTTGCAGCTTTTGCTTTGCAAAAACTACAGCGTTTCGCGTGCTGCACTCTAATCTGTAGAACCAACCCCAATGCGAGGCCGAAAACACGCCGCCTCTTGTACCAGCCTAAACCAGTTTGCGTATTACGAAATTACTTCGTGTAATTTCGTAACCTGAAGTTTTGTTTTCACAAAACTTCTCTGATTAGTGCGCCTTCCATGGTACGCAGGCTTGTCATGTTGATTAAGGTTTTATCAGTTTTTGCTGTGTAAAAATTTTAAGAATTGGTGTATAATTTTGGCGAATTTTTGCGAAGCAAAAATCTCGGGCCATCAGCATTACGCCGGGCTAGACCTTGAAATCTTTGACGCGAACACAGGCAAAAAACGCCCGTGCGACACGCTTTCCGGCGGCGAGACCTTCTTTGTTTCGATAAGCCTTGCGCTTGCGCTTACAGACGTGGTGCAGAGCAGAAGCGGTGGCGTTCAGCTTGATTCGCTCTTTATAGACGAAGGCTTCGGCTCGCTAGACGACACCACGCTTGAAAAGGCGCTTCCTGTGCTGGACGAAATCCGCGAAAACCGCATGATAGGCATAATCTCTCACGTCGGTGAACTAAGAACCAGAATCCACCACCGCATAGAAGTAACCAAAACCCCAAACGGCTCAACACTTACCATAGTCGGCGAGTAAAATATCAAAGAAGAAATAGGAAGAAATAAATATTATTGTCACCAGAATAAGATTTGTTGATTCTAAAAGGAGCAGATTATGTCGAATGAAGCTGGATATCTTACTATTGAAAATGATATATTAGTGAAATGTAATCCGAACGCAACGGAGATAGTTATTCCTGATGGCGTGAAGAAAATCGATGAATATGCATTCTGTGGTTGTAAATCTCTTACATCTGTGGCCATACCAAGTAGTGTTAATAAAATCGGCATGTGTGCATTCTGTGATTGTACGTCTCTTATATCTGTGACCATACCAAGTAGTGTTGATAGAATTGGAAAAGAAGCATTTTCTTTTTGTAGTTCTCTTGCATCCGTGATTATCCTTGATAGTGTGAGGCAAATCGGCGATAGTGCGTTTTCTGGTTGTAGATCTCTTACATCTGTGACCATACCAAATAGTGTTAATGTAATCGGCAAAGAAGCGTTCTCTGGGTGTGTTTCTCTTGCCTCTATAATTATTCCTTGTGGTGTGAGGAAAATCAGCGAAAAAACGTTCTTTGCCAACTGGTCACTTGTATCAGTGTCCATACCTGAGAGTGTAAAAGAAATCAATCAAAATGCATTTTCCGATTGTTCTGCTCTTACGAAGATAACTTATGGAGGAACATGTGCTCAATGGTTCTCTCTTGCAAGTGAACAATGGTTTAAAGAGCTTAGTGAAAACTCTGGTCAGATTTCAGTACATTGTACTGATGGAGATGCTGTAAACCTAAATACTGCAAAAGAATATGATATTTCTTATGGCGTGAAAAAAATTGGAGAGAATGCGTTCTATGGTAATTCGTTTCTTTCTTCTGTAACAATTCCTAAAACTGTGAAAAAAATTGAAAAATGTGCTTTCGGTGGGTGTACGTCACTTGTATCTGTGATTATCCCCGAAGGTATAACTGAAATTGGAGCAGAAGTGTTTAGAGACTGCTCATCTCTTGTGTCTGTTACTATACCTGAAAGTGTAAAAAATATTGGAAAAAATGCATTTGAGAATTGTACAGCACTTAAGGAAATAAATTATAGCGGAAGAAGTGACCGATGGATTCCTTTTGGGTTCTACAAGGTTGTTCCGGCAGAAGTTACTGTACATTGTAGAGATGGAGATGCCATATCTCCAAATAATGTTACAAAATATGTGATTCCTGATGGTATATCAGAAATCACAGAGAGGGAATTTTCAAATTGCGAATCACTTATATCTGTGCTTATACCTGATACTGTAAAGATTATAGGTCGTGAGGCATTCAGTGGATGTACATCGCTTGTATCTGTAACTATTCCAACTGGAGTGATGAAAATAAGTGATGATATGTTTAAGAATTGCACATCGCTTGTTTCGGTATCTATTCCTGATGGTTTGAATGAAATTGGCAAATATGCATTCTGCTCATGTACATCTCTTACGTCTGTGACTATTCCTAACAGCGTGACAAAAATCCATAACAGTGCATTCTCTCATTGTAAATCACTTGAGTCTATAACTATTCCTAAAGGAATGATGGAAATAGAATATGGACTATTTTGTGATTGTACGTCACTTTTGTCAGTGATCATATCCGATGGACTGGCAGAAATAGGTTTGCGTGCCTTCTTTGGGTGTACGTCGCTTATGTCCATAAACATTCCCTTTAGTGTGAAGAAAATTGGAGGCGGTGTCTTCTTCGATTGTATATCGCTTACAGAAATCAAATTTGACGGAACAAAGGCGCAGTGGAACGCTGTGGAAAAGGGAGCGGAGTGGAATACCCATGCTCCTGCAAAAGCCGTGCAGTGTTCTGATGGTTCAATTGAGTTGCTTGTATATGATATTGAAGATGAAATACTGAAATTTTGGTATCGCACCGTTTCCGTTGCTGTTATTCCAGATGGTGTGAGGGAAATTGGAGAAAATGCATTTAAAAATTGTACATCGCTTATATCACTTACCATTCCTAAAAGTGTAAAGACGATTAACTGGAATGCATTCGATGATTGCAAAGCGCTTGCTGAAATAAACTACAAAGGAACAAAGACACAGTGGTTTGTTTTGGATACTTTCTGGATAGAACCTGAAAATGTAATAGTCCATTGCTCTGATGGTGATGCTATAAATCCGAGAATGGTAACGGATTATACTATTCCTGATGGAGTGAAGGAAATAGAAGATGATATGTTTAGAGACTGTGCATCTCTTGAGACTGTAAACATACCTGAAAGTGTGAGAAAAATAGGAGATTGTGCGTTTGCGGATTGTGAATCTCTTAAGTATATAATCATACCAAGTAGTGTGAAAGAAATCGGTGATTGGATTTTTGAAGGTTGTACTGCACTTAAGGAGATAAGCTATGGCGGAACAAGTGCTCAGTGGATTTCTCTTGGGGGCAGTAATATAATTCCATCAGAAGAAGTTGCTGTACATTGTTGCGATGTGGATGTTGTAGTCCAAAATACTGTTACAGAATATGTTATTCCTGATGGTGTGACAAAAATTGGAAATGAAGCGTTCAAAGACTATAAATCTCTTGAGTCTATAACTATACCTAGTAGTGTTAAAGAAATCTGTGAAGAAGCGTTTTGTGGTTGTACATCCCTTACGTCTGTAATTATTCCTGATGGCGTTAAGGAAATCTGTAAGTTTGCATTCAGTGGGTGTACGTCTCTTAAATCGGTAACTATCCCTGAAAGTGTAAAAGAAATCAGTGTTAATGCTTTCTTCAGATGTACAGCTCTTTCGAAGATAAGTTATGGAGGTTCATGTGCTCAATGGTTCTCTATCTCAAGTGGGCAGTGGCTGAAATTTACAAAAATTCCTTCAGAAGTTGATGTGCATTGCATTGATGGAGATGCGACAAACCCGAATACTGCAACAGAATACGTTATTCCCGATGGCGTAAAAAAGATTGGAGAAAATGCATTCTATGGCAATTCGGTCCTTTCATATGTAAGTATTCCAACGAGTGTGAAAGAAATTGGTGATTATGCGTTTTCTGGTTGCAAATCACTTGTTGAAATTAAGTACGATGGAACAAAAGAACAATGGTTAAGTATGGAAAAGGGCGATAACTGGAAAAATAACGCTCCTGCTTTGGTAGTACATTGTGTGGATGGTGATGTAAAACTATAATTTGAAATGTTAGATTAATCTGCCAAAACGGAGTCTGAGCCATAAATTTGTGTAAAACAGGTTTCCTAAGGGAGCCGCGCCCTTTGGCGGTGCTGGAAAAATGAGGGGTTTTAGGGGAGAAAAGAACACGCTTACGAGGCAGAGGTTCTGTTTTCCCCTAAAAAAGGAATTATAAAGTTTGTTTGAGTTTTATAAAACTCGAATTTCAGGCTAATGCAAAACCACGATTAGCACAAAATATAGCACAAAAAAATCCTCATATCTTAAAAAAATAGTGTTGAAAAAAAAGATTATCCTAATAGTTCGCAAAAAATTCCCAAGCTTTATTTTCAATTTCGTTTAATAATATCATTAAAGAGAAAAGCACAGAAAGTTAAATGCAAATATTTAAATGCTTTTTGTGTATAAGGAGGAATGAGGCTGTTCCTGCTGAAGTTAAAAAACTTCTGGAATAACCTTGTTGCAGCCAGAAGAGTGTTGCTTTTTTAGCTGCGTTTTGCTGTTTGTGGCAAAATCCAAAAATATTTATTCACCAAGTCAAAAAAGGAAGGAGACTTGTATGAAAAAAATTTTAGCTATTGCCTTAGTATTGTGTTTGGCTTTAACAGGCGTTTTTGCTAATGGTGGCAAAGATGGTTCAGCAGCAATCAAAGTTGGTGTTTCAATGCCAACACAGAGCTTGCAGCGCTGGAACCAAGATGGTGCTAACATGAAAGCAAAACTTGAAGCTGCTGGTTATAAAGTAGATCTTCAGTATGGTGGAGACAACGATATTCCAACACAGGTTGCACAGATTGAAAACATGATCATGTCAAACTGCAAGGTTATCGTTATTGCAGCTATTGACGGTTCTTCTTTGACAGAAGTTTTGAAAACTGCAAAAGACAAAGGCATTCAGGTTATCGCTTATGACCGCCTTATCATGAACAGTGATGCAGTTTCTTACTATGCAACATTTGATAACTACAAAGTTGGTCAGTTCCAGGGCGAATATATTCGCGACAAATTGAACCTCGACAACAACGATGGTAAAAAATACAACATCGAACTTTTCACAGGTGACCCAGCTGATAACAACGTAAACTTCTTCTTCGGTGGTGCAATGGATGTTCTTACACCATACATCAAGAGCGGCAAACTCGTTGTAAAATCAGGACAGATTACAAAAGCACAGTGTGCAACACCAGGTTGGTCAACAGAAGAAGCACAGAAACGTATGGAAAACCTTATTACTGCTAACGGATATGGTCCAAAAGGAACAAAACTTGATGCAGTTTATTCTTCAAACGACTCTTGTGCAAACGGTATTACTAATGCTCTTATCAACGCTGGTTATACAAAAGACAACTTCCCAATCATCACAGGTCAGGACTGCGATATCGTAGCAGTTAAGAACATGATTGCTGGAACACAGGCTATGTCAATCTTCAAAGATACACGTACATTGGCTGCAAAAGTTGTTGAAATGGTTGACGCAATCTGTAAGGGTTCTAAAGTTGAAGTAAATGATACAGATACATACAACAACGGTGTAAAGAAAGTTCCTTCATACCTTTGTGAACCAGTATTTGGTGATATCAACAATTACAAATCATTGCTTATTGATAGTGGCTACTATACAAAAGCTCAGCTTGGTCTGTAATTTATAATTGAAAATGCGGCGACTTTGCGAGGGCAGGCCGCCGCATTTTTTTTCGTATTGTAAAAATTAGGGGGAAAACGAACATATGGCAAATTATTTGCTCGAAATGAAGAATATCACTAAAACGTTCCCTGGCGTAAAAGCTTTAAGCGATGTAAATCTGCAAGTTGAACAAGGTGAGATTCATGCACTTGTTGGAGAAAACGGTGCAGGAAAATCTACATTGATGAACGTTTTAAGTGGTATTTATCAGTTTGGAACATATGAAGGCGATATTCTGTTTGAAGGCAATGTCTGCAAATTTGAAAAAATTAAAGACAGTGAAGCAAAAGGCATTGTAATTATCCATCAGGAACTGGCTCTCGTTCCACAGCTGACAATCGGCGAGAACATGTTTCTTGGCAACGAACGCGGTTCAACTGCAAGAATCGACTGGGATGAAACATTTGCTAAGGCTGATGAATATCTGAAACTTGTTGGTCTTGAAGAATCTTCCAGAACCTTAATTAAAGACATTGGTGTAGGCAAGCAGCAGCTTGTTGAAATTGCAAAAGCTCTTGCAAAAAACGTTCGTCTTTTAATTCTTGATGAACCAACTTCGTCATTGAACGAATCGGATTCAAAAAAATTACTTGATTTACTTTTGGAATTCAAAAAGAACGGAATGACTTCCATTCTTATTTCACATAAATTGAACGAAGTTTCTTATGTTGCTGATAAAATTACGATTATTCGTGACGGCAAATCAATTGAAACTCTTGAAAAAGGCAAAGACGACATCAGCGAAAGCCGCATTGTTGCAGGCATGGTTGGTCGTACAATTACAGACCGCTTCCCGAAACGCGAACCAAAAATCGGCGAAGTTTCTTTTGAAGTTCAAAACTGGAATGTTGACCATCCTATATACGAAGGTCGAAAAGTCTGCAAAGACATAAACATTAAAGTTCACAAAGGTGAAGTTGTCGGCATTTCTGGCCTTATGGGTGCAGGCCGAACAGAATTTGCAATGAGTGTATTCGGCCACAGTTATGGACGCAATATTCACGGCAAAGTGTTCATTAATGGAAAAGAAGTTCATCTTAAGACTGTCCGCGAAGCAATTAATAATAAACTTGCTTATGTAACAGAAGACCGAAAGGGAAATGGTCTTGTTCTTTCGAACCCAATTTCTATTAACACCACACTTGCAAAACTCGATAAGATTTCAAAAAATCTTGTGATTGATAAAGATCTTGAGTTTAAATATTCAAACGAATACAAAGAAAAACTCAAGACAAAAGCTCCAAGTGTAAACCAGCTTGTCGGCAATCTTTCTGGTGGAAACCAGCAGAAAGTTCTTCTTGGCAAGTGGATGTTTGCTGATCCAGATATTTTGATTCTTGATGAACCGACACGCGGTATTGATGTTGGTGCAAAATATGAAATTTACTGCATTATCAACCAGCTGGTTGCAGAAGGAAAATCTGTAATTATGATTTCTTCTGAACTGCCGGAAGTTCTTGGCATGAGTGACCGCATTTATGTCATGAATGAAGGAAAAATAATTGCAGAAATGTCAAAAGAAGAAGCTTCGCAAGAGGCAATTATGTCTTGCATCTTGAAGTCTGATAATAAATAAAAGAATTGCGGCAAATATTTTTATAAGGAGATTTTTATGGCAAACATGATAAAAGTGAAAGAAACACTTAAAAAGAACACAATGCTTTTTGCACTTGTTGTTGTCGTTATATTGTTTCAAGTTTTAATTACTGGAGCAGACAGAGGTTCTCTTTTGAACCCGATGAACGTTTCAAACATTATCAGCCAGAACAGTTATGTTCTTATTCTGGCTACTGGTATGCTTTTGTGTATTTTGACAGGTGGTAACATTGACCTTTCTGTTGGTTCTGTTGTTGCACTTGTTGGTGCTGTTGCAGGCAAAATGATGGTTGAGCATAACAGCAACATCTGGCTTACAATTGTTGTTTGTATCGTTCTTGGTACAGCTATCGGTGCATGGCAGGCATTCTGGATTGCATATATCCGTATCCCTCCATTTATTGTAACTCTTGCAGGTATGCTTTTGTGGCGCGGTGTTGCATTGCTTATTCTTGATGGTTTGACAATTGCTCCATTCCCAGAGAATTACCTTAAGATGTTTACAAGCTTTATTCCGGGTGGCAATGCAGATAAATCGACGGTTCTTATGGTTACCATGATTATTGCAGTTATAATTTGTGTTGTTATGTATATCATGCAGATTGCAAACCGCATTAAACGCAACCGCAAAGGTTATGAAACAGAATCGCTCTTTTCATTCATCTTTAAGCTTGTAATTCTTACAGCTGTAATCCTTTATTTCTCTTTCCTTTTGGGAAATCATAAAGGTATTCCTGTTGTACTTATTCTTATTGCTGCAATTGTAATCATTTACAGCTATTTCACAGAAAACACAGTTCCTGGCCGTTATTTCTATACAATGGGTGGAAACGAAAAAGCAACACGCCTTTCTGGTATTAACACAGACCACGTTCTGTTTGCTGCATATACAAACATGGGCTTCCTGTCTGCTGTTGCAGCTTTGGTTTGTATCGCACGTTTCAATTCTGCTGCACCTTCTGCCGGAACAAACTATGAAATGGATGCAATCGGTTCTTGCTTCATTGGTGGTGCTTCTGCTTATGGTGGAACAGGTACAGTCGGTGGTGCCGTAATTGGTGCTATCTTTATGGGTGTTTTGAACAACGGTATGTCTATTTTGGGAATTGACTCAAACTGGCAGAAAGCTGTTAAAGGTATCGTTCTTCTTGCAGCCGTTATTTTCGATGTTCTGTCTAAGAAACGCAGCCGTTCAAACTAAAAAAGTTATCCGCTTGCGGACAACAATTAATTTCTGGCGATAAGTGAATAAAAACATTCGGAACTTCCTGAAATGTTTAAACTTTTAGGAATTTCCGCTTGTTGAAGTTCTCTTAATATAAGCAAAGAATATTGACCTGGTACAACTAGCCTCCTTCCTGTACCAGGTCTTTTTTATTTTAAGCCGTTATTGCTGTCATATATGTCTGGCTAAAAAGAAATTTTATCAATTTTTTAAGATACGATATATTTTGATACTTGGAGAATAATGAAAAATAAGATAGTATCGAAATGGTTTTTTAATAAAATATTTTGATGATTATCGAAAGAAATTTAAATTTTAAGGATAATCTGAAGCTCAAGAAAACAGAAACTGCCTTGAAACAGGAATTAATCTTATCGGGCGTTTTGCATGTTTTCAAAAATTCTGGAGTTGTTATGAATAGAAGTCTGATGCTTGCTAAAAGACTGCTGGCTGTTGTGTTTATTGCTTTTCTGGCAATTGGCTGCAGTAAAAACAAAACAAACAAAAACGGTTCAAATGCAAATGCAGAAACTAATGACGGGTTTTGCGTTATAAGCTATGAACCAGAAGGAACGCTGCCAGTAGAAGTAAAAAATCCTTCGATTTTTGTGCAGTTTTCTGAGCCGGTTGTTCCTTTAAGCAAACTTGGAGAACCATCAGATAAATCTGACATAATTTCGATTGAACCTGAGCTGAAAGGTGTTTTCCGCTGGTACGGAACAAGCCTTTTGAGTTTTGAATGTTCTGATGAAGTTATTCCACAGACAGAATATATTGTTACGATAAATAATTCCGTAAAATCAATTAACGGAAACGCTTTAAGCGGCATGAATTCATTTTCATTTAAAACTGAAGAGCTTAAAATGGTTTCTGTTGTGCCGGGTTATGGTGCAAATAAAAAAGTACTGGCAGAAAATCCAAAGGCAATAATTCCTTACATTGATAACGATGATGTGCCTGTTGCTGCGGCCGGTGACATCGCTGTTTTCTTCAGTTATCCAGTTGATCTTGATGTAATAAAATCTTCCATAGAAGTTTGCGACGAAAGCGGAAAAATCTATTCGCCTGGTTTTAGCAAAATAGCAGACGAAAATGGAATTCTTTTAAGCATAAAAGATAAAATGCCTGAAAACCAGCTTATTTCTGTAACGATGAAAAGCGGTGCACAGGCACAAAAGAATTCGCTTAAAACTTCAAGTGAACAGACAGAATCTTTTCATACAATACTTCCTTTTTCATTTAGAAATGCAGATTTAAATTCCGGAAGTTATGGAAAATATACTAATCCTATTTATTTTTATTTTTCACATCAGATAGATGAAAAAAACATTGATTTTCTCGTAAAAAACATAAAGACATCTCCGTCAATGAATATTACAAAAGACAACATTGAAATTGGCGGAAGCCGCCTTGTAATTTATGGTCTTCCTGTTTCTTACGAAGATATTTATTCAGTTTCAATTCCTGCCGGTATAAGCGATATATATGGAAGAAAAACTGCAGAATCTGTAGATGTAGAAGTTGAAGTGCCGGCAGCACTGAGCCTTGCGTCATTTAAAGATTATGGTTCTGGCATTCTTGAAGCACAGTTTGCACCAAAGCTTGCTTTTCAGTTTCAGAATATTCTGCCAGGTTCTTATTATGAAGTTTCTGCAAAAGACAAAGAGCCAATTTCAAAAATTTATCAAAGCGAAGACATTCCAAAAAACAAGCGTGTAATAGAAACTGTAGATTTGGAACCACTGCTTGATAAAAACGACGGGCTTTCGGTTGGCAACATCTATTTTGAAGCCGGAATGGAAGTAAAAAGCAATTGGAGTGATGACACTTACACGCAGAGCAACACCCAGATAATTCAAGTTACAGATTTGGGTGCTACTGTTCGATATGGCTATAATAAAGCTGTTGTTCTGGTTACTTCGTTAAAAACAGGCGAGCCGATTTCTGGTGCACAGGTTGGAGCTTTTGCTGCTGACTCATATAATTCTAGAAGCAAAAGACCTTTTTATGACATGCTGAATAAGGTTTCGCTTTTTAGAAAAGATATAAGCGGAAACCCTTATGAAAATCTTGGAACAGCCGTTACAGACCAGAATGGTTATGCAGTAATTGATTTTAAAGAAGGTGCATTCAGAAAAGCCTTAAGAAAATCTACTGCAAGCTTTTTTATTGAAGTTGTAAACAATAAAGACCGTCTTATATTCAGACCTGATATATGCAGCATGTGGCGCTATAACACAGTAAACGAAAGTTCTCCTGCATATGCAGAAGATGAAAAAATGTATGTCTTTATGTTTACAGACCGCAAACTGTATAAACCAGCAGAAAAAATTACATTCCGTGGAATTGACCGTACACAAAAACTTGGAAAACTTGAACCGTTTGTCGGAGATTACACAATTGAAATTAAAGAAGATGTCTGGAAAGGCGAAACAATAAAAACTTTCAGCGGAAAAACGACAGCTTCCGGTGGTTTTTATCATTCATTTACTTTGCCTTCAGACCTTGAACCAGGAGATTATCTTATTAAATATTCAAGAAAGCTTCCAAATGGAGATGTTGTAAGTAAAAATGAATATTTCCAGATTGCATTTTTTGAGCGCCTGCGTTTTCAGGCTTCTGCTTCAATTGCCAATATAAACTATACGCGCGGCGACCGCATCGATGCAGCTGTTGCTGCTGAATATCTTGGTGGTGGAAGTCTTGCCGGCTGCAAATATGAATCTACATGGTTTAGAGAACCATGCGGTTTCAGTCTGAAAGGCGGCAAATTTGACGGTTTCACTTTTGGACCTCTGCAAGGTTATGACAGCCGCAGCTATCTTGGCGGCGAAGAAGGCACTTTGTCTGTAACGGGCAAAGGTTCAACGTCTGTTGCTTCTGGCGGCGAATCTTTGAAAGGAATGGCTTATCAATATCGTTCAGAAATTCGTGTTACAGACCAGAGCAACCAGATGATTGCTGCTTCTGCTTCTACAGTTGTTCATCCTGCTCTTTATTATATTGGTTTGAGTTCACCTGCAAATGCAACTGGTTTTGCAAAAAAGGGTGACAAGCTTGACTTTAAGTATCAGGCTGTAATGCCAGACGGTTCAGAAGTTTCTGCTGATGCACTGCCAAAAAATAAGGACAAGCGTTCTGTAAATGTAGAACTGCTTCGCGAAGAATGGAACCTTGTTCAGCAGATGGGCGTTTATGGCACAGTAAACACAAGATATGTACGCGAAATGGTAAGCGACCAGACTTTAAAAGTGCCGCTTGATAAAACTGGTTCTTTCTCAATTACACCGAAAAAAGGCGGTTCTTATCTTTTGCGCATCTCTTCAACTGATAAAAACGGCAATGATGTTGTAACAGAGCGCAGATTTTATGTAATTGGTTCTGACTGGTATTATTATGGCAACGGAAACCAGAGCGATGAACTTACTCTTACATGCGACAAAGATTCTTATGCTGTAGGCGAAACTGCAAAAATTATGCTGCAAAGTCCGCTTGAAAAAGGCCGCTATTTGCTGACAATTGAGCGCGAAGGCATTTTCCACGAGGAAATCTTGAATATTACAGATTCTGTAACTGTTCTTGATATTCCTGTGAAACCGGAATATTTGCCGATTGCTTATGTAACGCTTTCTACATATTCAACAAGAACAGGTGAACCTGCAGAAGATTTTGATACTCCGGATATGAACAAGCCGAAAGGATATTTCGGACTTGCAGCTGTTCATGTAAACACAGATTCTGTAACATTTGATGTTTCTGTCAAAGGCGATAAATCTTCTTATAGACCGGGAGAAACTGCTAAATTTACATTAAAAGCAACTAAAAATGGTGTGCCGGTTTCTGGTGCAGAACTTTCATTTATGGCAGTTGATCGCGGCGTTATTGACTTGATTAATTATCACGTTCCGAACCCTGTTGAATATTTCTATAATGAGTACCATTTCCCTGTATGTACACAGGGTGGAGATTCACGTTCAAATCTTATTGATCCAGTTGTTTACAGCGCAAACAGCCTTTTTGGTGGCGATGCAGAGCAGGACGATTCTGAAAAGATGAATGAGCGTAAAAACTTTGAGCCGACTGCTGTGTTTGAGCCATATCTTGTAACAGGCGAAGACGGCACCGTTGAATGCACGTTTGTATGGCCAGATAACCTTACTGCTTATCGTGTTACAACAGTCGGTGTAAACGATGACAGATTTGCAATTTCAGAATCTGAAGTAAATGTTTCAAATCCTGTTTCGGCAAGAGATGTTGTTCCTTCAACATTAAGATTTGGCGATATAAGCGAAGCCGGTCTTATAATTTCGAACCTTCAGGATACACCGCAGACACTTGAAATTGAAGCTGCGATTTTTGACGGAATCGAAAAATCTGGTCAGCCTGTCGAAGTAGACGGAATTGAAAGAGCTTCTGGCCATGCATCTTTGATAAAAGATGCAAAACAGTCTGTTACAGTTCCTGCAAATTCAACAAGTCTTGTAATGTTCCCTCTGAAAGCAGAACAGACCGGCTTTGTTACAGTGCAGTTTGTTGTTCGTTCGCAGATTCTAAACGAAAAAATCTTAAAACCGATTGAAATTGAACGTCCGTATGTATTTGAAACTGTAACAACAACCGGTTCAACTGGAACAGACAAAAATGCTTCTGCAAAAGAACTTCTGATTATTCCTGGTGATGCAGACAATAATCAGGGCAATCTTACAATTACTCTTGATGCAACACGTCTTGGTGTTTTGAAAGAAGCTGTTGATTATGTTTTCCATTATCCTTACGGCTGTCTTGAGCAGCGTTCAAGTGCAATTATGCCGATGGTTTATTTTGCGGACTATATCAAGGTGCTTGGTCTTGAAAGCGAAGTAAAGAAGCCTCGGAAAGTTGTTGAAGCCGAGCTTAAAAAATGGAAGAATTATCAGCATAAAGACGGAAGTTTCCCGTACTGGCCTTCTGATGCAAGGGCTTCGTTCCCTGTAAGCGTGCGCATCGGCGAAATTGCTGCTGCAGCAAAAGATAAAGATTATGATGTTGTTATAAATACAGACAAGCTTGGCAATTACATTTTCTCTGAGTATAACAGAATTGTTCAGAACGGCTACAAATCTTTGTACATGAAAGCATATGTAAATTATGTTCTTGCAAGACTGGGTCATGCGACAACAACATCAATTTCTGAAATTGTTGAGGACAAAAATGCAACAATTACAGAACTTTGCTATGCTGGTCTTACATATGCTGAACGCGGCGAAATGGATAAAGCAAAAGATGTGCTCAAAAAAGTTGCCGGATTTATGCGCCCGACAACACGCGGCATAGATATTACAAACACTGCCGGCTGGTCTTACTGGCAGTTCTTTGGCGGAGAAATTGAAACATATGCGCTGGCGTTAAAGCTTTATTCTGCTGTTGATCCTGAAAACGCAAATGTCGGTCGCCTTGTATGGCAGCTTTTGCAGCTTCAAAAAGCTTCTAACGGTTACTGGAAATCAACTGCAACAACAGCACGTGTTCTTGATGCATTTGCAACATACATTGAAGCACTTGGTCTTGAAGACACGAACTTTACGGCAGAAGCTTTAATTGACGGCAAAAAATATGTCAGCGGAAAATTCAAAAGCCTTGGTGCAGAACCTGTAGAAAAGGCATGCGGATTCGCTGAAGCTCCTGTTAAAGATTTGCCAAAAGACAAAGAACTTCCTGTTGAGTTCAGCAAAAATGGACCTGGCGATTTGTTCTATACTGTTTCAATGAAATATGCAGTAAGTGCAGACAGACAGGTTCCTCGCGATGAAGGACTTGGCGTTTATTGCGAAATAATTGATCTTGCTTCTGGAAAAGTTGTAACACAGGACAAGCTTGAATCTGGAAAAACATATAAAGCACATGTTGTTGTTTCAACTACACGCGACCGCACATTTGTAGCATTGCGTGTTCCAGTTCCGGCTGGTGCGGAAATTCAGAATGCGGCTTTTGTTACGACAGGTTCATTCCAGGAATATGAAGAACCAAAAGAGAAAAATGATGACTGGTGGTGGGACGACTATTATACAAGATTGTCTAATGAAACAATCTATGAAAACGAAGTTCAGTATTTCTGGAATTATATGAGCCGTGGACGGCAGGAAGTAGATTTCCTGTTCCGTGCTGTTCGCTCTGGTACATATCAGACACCGGCTGTAACGGCAGAATGTATGTATGAACCTGAAATTTTTGGTCGTTCAGGCGGCAAGGTCTGGATCATTGAATAATCTGAAAAACTTTTGCGCCGGCGTTTTTGCAGGCGCAAAAAAATTATGGAAAAGAATGCCGCAATATGTGCAGATTGTTGCATGTACTGCGGCTTGTCTTCTGATTGTGCAGGTGTTTTTTGTTCTTTGCTTAAAATGCCTGCCTTTCAAAGCACTGAAAGAATTTAAAAATCATCAATACAGTACCCGCTTTTATGACAGAAACGGAAATCTTTTAGAGATTATGGCTCTTGAAGATGGGCTTCGGCGCGAATGGACGCCGATTGAACATATTCCAGAAGAAGTAAAAACTATTTTTATAGAAGCCGAGGACAGTGCTTTTTATAAACACCATGGAATTTATCTGCCTGCAATTTTTCGGGCTGCTCTGCAAAATGCACGGAATGGCCGCACTGTAAGCGGCGCTTCAACAATTACAATGCAGCTTGCCCGCATGGTTGTGCCTCGTTCAACGCCGAATGCAACAATTAAAGACAAAATTAAAGAAGCATTTATTGCTTTTAGAATAGAAGCAAAACTGAATAAGCAGCAGATACTTGAACTTTATCTTAACAATCTGCCTTTCGGTTTTAGAACAGAAGGTGTAACAAGTGCTGCAAAAAATTTTTACGGCGTTTCAATTTATGAACTTTCAACGGAACAGATAAAATCTCTTGCACTTATTCCGCGCCGCCCGTCTTTTTACGTCAGACAGATTCCTTCTGTTAAGGCTTTTGATTATCCAAAAGAAGAGCCGCATTTTTTGGAATGGGTAAAAAAACAGTATAAAGACACAAAAATTCCAGAGAATGTGTATCTTTCAATAGACAGCGAATTTTCTGAAGCAGTGCGGCGCTATCTTGAACAGGTTGTTACGTCATATTCCGATGCACGCATTGCAGATGGTGCGGCGCTCGTTTTTGATAATTACACAGGCGAAATACTTGTCTGGTGCGGAAGTATAAATTTTTATCGTGAAGACACCGGTCAGATTGACAGTGTTCTTGTTAAAAATCAGACAGGAAGTTCAATGAAACCTTTTCTTTATGCCATGGCTCTCGAAAACGGTTTTGCACCATCGTCTGTTCTGCCTGATGTTCCGATTGATTTTGGTTCAACGGAAGTTTATGTACCGCAGAATTTTAACAACAGGTTTAACGGCCCGCAGCTTTTCAGGACATGTCTTGCTTCAAGCTTGAATATTCCGGCTGTTACTTTGCTTTATCGACTGGGTGTAGACCGTTATCTTGAAGTTTTGCAAAAAGCCGGTTTTGATTCGTTAGTTGAACAGCGCGGCAATCTTGGACTTTCGCTTGCTTTGGGTGCAGGCGAAGTGCCTTTGTATGAACTTGTGCGTGGTTTTTCTGTTTTTGCACGCGGCGGAACCGTGCGCAATTTGCGCTATTTATCGAACGAATATGCAGCTGATGAAAAAATTGAAACAAATGTTTATACAAAAGACACCGCACTGATTATATGCGACATGCTTTCAGACCGTGTTGCCCGCTCTTTAGGTTTCGGTTTTGCAAAAGTGTTTGATACTCCATATCCTGCAATTTTTAAAACCGGCACTTCTAATCAATTTCAAAACATTGTGGCACTTGGTTCAACAAAGCGCTATACGGCTGGTGTCTGGATGGGCAACGTTACAGGAGAAACTGTAATCGGCGAAACCGGAAGTTCAATTCCGGCTGGTGTCGTGCGTTTTATTTTGGACGAACTTGAAAGCAGAAACAATGTGCCGATGGAAGAAAAAGCATTTGACAAGCCTGAACGCTATAAAAAGCAGAAAGTTTGTGCAGTTTCAGGCATGGCGCCAACACAATATTGTAAGTCTATTACAGAAGAATATGTTTTGTCAGGTGAAATGCTTGAACCTTGTACATATCATGTGCTGAACAATGGAAAAATTGAAGTTCATTATCCAAATGAATATCAGAGATGGTTTGGCGGAAGGAACATGAACGGCGCATTGACTTATAACGGCGAGTTTAAGTTTTTTTATCCACAGGATGAATCTGTTTTTCTGTTTGATAAATCACTGGGTGCTAAACAGCGGTTAAAAATTGATGTTGCCGGTGGAACTGGAACAAAAGCCGAACTTTTTGTAGATGGTGTTTCTTCTGGAATCTCTGAACGGCCGTTTTCATGGTTTATTCCAATTACGGTTGGGCGCCATAAATTAGAGGCTGTTTCAGAAAGCAATGAAATCTGTTCAATTCAAATTGTAGTCAAATAATATAATTTTTCTTTGTTTTTGGCATTAATGCTTCTAAAGCTGTGTCTGAAAAGAGCTGTTTTGTCATCGTTGTTCGTTAAAAGCAGCTGGCACAAAGCAGACTGCATGAATTTTTTAGACATGGACAATGTTTTAGTTGTTTTTGAAGAAGAAATTAAAGGCAAAGAAAACTGGCTTTTCAGAAAGCAGATTTTCCATTGGAAAAAACAGTTTTTGTGCTGGAACCAGAGGACAAAGCGAATTATGCAGCAAAAGATGCTGTTATTATAGATGACAGAGAAAAAAGTTTGTTGCCATTTAAAAATGCCGGTGGCAAGATCGTTAAGTTTGTTAATTGGACAGATGCTTTAATAAAGCTGAAAAACTGCTTGTTCTTGAATAAGCCGTTTTAAGACAAACCCGCCACAATTGTAAAATATTTTTATTTTATACCAAAAAAATCAATTTTAGCTCGAATATTCTTCTAGAAAATCTTTTTAGAAAAATTCGGAGACTAAAGTTGAAAAGAAAATTTTTAGCTGTGCTTTTTTTTGCTGCTGCATTAATAAAAATTGTACAGATTATACTTGAATTAAATCCAAAAACAATAACAGTTGCGGCATGGAATGCACAGACGTTTTTTGATGCAACTTTTGAAGGCACTGAATATGAAGAATATGGCAGTAAAAGCGGCTGGTCAAATGAAGATTACATGGTGCGCCTTTTGCGGCTGGCTGAAACATTAAAATATATTGATGCAGATGTTGTTGCGCTTGAAGAAATCGAAAATATCGAAGTTGTTCATGCAATTGCGAATGTTCTGCCATACGCAAGCAGATTGCGTCATGCAGTTTTTGCAAAACAAAGGAACAATGCATTTGGAGTTGCACTGTTTTCAAAATATCCAATAACGGATGTCTGTTCTCATCAGGTTCAGCTTCTTGGCGAAAATTCTTCATCTTTGCGACCTGTTCTCGAAGTTCATTTAAAAGTACCCGGTCAAAATGTTGCTTTTCTTGTAAACCACTGGAAATCAAAAGTTTCAAGCGCAGACGAGGGCAGAAGCATTCGGAAAAATCAGGAAATTATTCTGGCTGATTCAATAAGATATATAAAAAGCGAAAGTTTTGAAAAACTGCCTGTAATAATTTCGCTTGGCGATTTTAACCAGAAAACTGACGAGTTTGTCATAGATGAAAAAAATGAAAAAATATTGCTGCATGGAACTGAATCTGTTGAAGAAGTTTCATCGTTTTGGTTTTCATTAAAAGATAAAAACTGCGGTTCATATTTTTTTAACGAAAATTGGGAACAGATTGACCATATTTTTATTTCGGCAGAGAAAGCTCACCTTGGAAACTGTTCGGTTGTCAAAAATAAAGATCTATGCCGCTTTGACGGCACACCGAATGCATACAAAGTCTATTCTGGTTCAGGTTTTTCAGACCATCTGCCAATAAAGGCTGCCGTTCGTTTTTTAGACTGAGCATCTGCTAGTAAAAAAAGCAGAAAAAATAGCTTGTAATGTCATCTTCGCCTTCGTTTGAAAGTTCAAATGAGTTTGTGTTAAAAAGAACTGTTGATTTTGCGTTTTGCGGCAGAAGTTTTTTTAGTACATACATAGCCGGTCTGTTGTCGCAGATTGCAAGAATCCAGCTTTGTTCTGTGGGGTTTTCAAGAAATGCACGGCTTTTGCAGTCGCGCTGCTGTGTAATCTGAAGGTTTTGATGGTGCGAAAAATCTGACGAAATAAGCAGAAAATTTCCATTGTTTTCATCATTTTCAAAATCGAAACATGGTTTTATTGCTTCGTGCAGCTTCTGTGCAAAATTCTGGTCAACAGGTGGTTCGCCAGGATATGCAATTGCAACAATTTTTGACTGTGGAAAATATTTTTTTATGTATGGCGCAAGTGCAGAAACGCCGTGTTCGTATTCAAAAACAGTGTCATCAATTGTTGCATTCAATCTTTCAAAAATCTGTTTTGCAGTTTCTGTGTCTGTCTGCAAAAGGTTTTGTGTTTCGTTTTCTTTTATAAGCCACGAACCAAAAGTCATTGAATAATCTCCTGTAGAAAGTCCCCAGTGCGACGGAGAAAGAACAATAAATGTAGAAATGTCTGCTCTTTGTGTTGCAAGTGTCTGAAACCATTTTTCAATTTGTGTATGTGCCAGAAGATGGTGGCTTACAGTGCCTGCAAGAGGTTTTGCATTTTGTGGCAGAAAGTTTTCCTGTTCACTTTTGTTGGGTATGTATTGCTTTTTTAGTTATTGAGCTGGTTTTCTTCTGTTCTGTGTTTGCTTGAGTTGTTGTTGTTTTGTTTTCTGCTGTTTGTCTGTAAGAGAAAAAAGTTGCTGCAGCAAGTGCAATAACAAGCATTGCTGCAGGAAGATATCGTTTTAATTTAATTGCTGAAGCCAAATGCTTTTAATGTCTGGTTCTGGCTCCAGAATGGTTTAAATGAATCAAGCTGCTGGTCGCCATAAACAGCCTCTTTCCATGCTTCGTCTGTAAGTCTGTCTGACATCGGGTGCGGAAACTCGTAATAACTGAATGTGTAGCCGACCGCAATGCGTTTGCCGCCTTGTCCATCGTTCAATGCAACATAAATGCGGTAAGGAATACCGACACCGACTTCCAGAACTTGACCAAGTTCTGCATTTGTAAACACATCTGCAATAACGGCCATTTTAAGCTGATCCTCAGATGTATATCCATAACGGTTTTGATAGACGAGCACAAGCTGTGCAAGTTGAGAAGGAATTGTTGAAATCCATGCAAGGTCATTATCTGGAACAGGCTGGTCATTAAGTTCAAGTGTTGCAATTTTTATAGATTGATCTGCAATTGTCTGAAGCTGTGAAAGTGCTTTTTCGGCTTTTTCATCGAGAAGCCCATATCGTTCATAAGTCTGTCGCAAAAGTGCATTTGCAAGTTTATAGCCCTGCAAAAACGGTACGTTCGGTTCAATATAATGAACTGTCTGCGGAAGTTTTTCTGCTCTGTAAGTTGGTTCAATATCGTCGCCGCCGGCTCTTTCTGCATAGCTTTGCTTTACATAAAGAATCGTGTCGTGGCGCAGTTCTGCCCATGTGCCGTGCGAAGCAAGCATTGATTTTACAGCCCATTTTGGTGTTTCTGTAAAATAAAAACCTGTACCCGGTTCAAATCTTGACTGTGCAGCTGTTTCAAACAAAATCATGTTGTAATATGTGCTTGTCCAAAAGTTTTCGTCTTTTGAGGCAAAATACTGTTCAAGACTGTCAAGTTTTGGTTTTAATTCACTGTGTGTTTCATATTCGTCACGAAGATAAAGGTCAGCAGTGTTTGAGCCTAATGCTTTCATAACATCAAGCCCAGAAACCATATCTCTTGAAAATAATCGTGGAGCCGAAACATTGTGGTGGATCCATGAATCGTAAGTGAAGCGCTGTCCGAAAAGGCGCCAGCCCATTGCCGGTTTTTTGTCTGTGGTGCTTGAACCTTCTGATTGATTTGCGTAAAACAGACTGTTACCGGCAATTGCAGGTGGTTCAAGTTTTTCATGTGCAAGTGTGGCAAACTTTATTATGTTATCTTTGTCTGTAATCCATGTCATTGTGTCTTGAACTTTCTGTTCCTGCCACAGCGGCATGACATCAAAGAAACTCAAATCATCAGATTTGCCGATTAATGCGGTTACCGGTTCAAACATGTCGCGCCATGTTTCAAAAAGGTTTTCGTCTTTTGATGTCAAATCTGTAATCAAAAGAGAAACTGGTGTCATTCGCATTGCAAGAACCTGAGATTCTGTCAAAGGTGTGTCTGGTGTAATTTTGAATGTTTCTGTGTCTGCAACTGAAAAGTTGATTCTGCCAAACCACATCATCGTGCGGAAATATGCTTTGAGCCGTTCGTTTTTTGTATAATGCCCGCGTGGAATATACTGCGAATAATCTTCTTTATATTGAACACCATCTGCAAATTCGAATACTTTTGATTCTTTAATTCCAAATGCTTCATCCATGAGTGCAATTTCTTTTTGAACACTTTCAGGATATTTTGCAAGTACTGCTGTTTTATCAACAGCAGGTTCTGTGTTTTCTTCGTCTCTGTAACTGCTGTTTTCTTCGGCAACTGGTGGTGCAAGATCAAGCAGGGCGCGTGCAACCTGAAAATAAAGCAGTGCTTTTTCAATTGTTTCGCTATTGCTTATTACAATGCTGTTGATTGTTATATCGTCTGTGTTTTTTTGACCGATGTTTTCTGCTGTGTCTGCTGTCTGTGCATGCATTTCAGAAAGCTTTTCAATGTAGCTGTCGCAGACCTTTTCAAGTTTGTCAATAAACACAGTTTCTTCAACATGCTGAAGCATCTGGTCAAAAATGAGGTGCTGAGAATGAGCAAACAAATCTGTTGTAATAAACATTGGCGTAAGGTTGCTGCCCATTGAAGAATATTTCCAGCCGAAAGGCGTGCGGTTTTCATGATTAAGATAAAGCGAAATCATGTCATCTGGACGGTCAAGATAAAGTGAATATTCATCTTTTGCAACTTCCTGCAAAGCAATGCGGTTTGTGTGCAATGTTGTCTGAATCTCTGGTGCAATCTGTGTGTAGCCGCAGATTGGATAGAATTTATCAAAACGGCCTTTGCTTTTATAAAGAAGCGAAAGAATATTATTGCGGTCAGTGTCGCCTAAAAATAAATCTGCACCATATACAATGCCTTTTTGACCTTCGTATTCTGTTTTATAAAACCAGTTATAGTTGCCGTCGTATTCAAAAAGACCGTTGTACCATTCAGGGTTTTCGGTTGAATTGATTCTTTCTCCTGAAATATTTAAGACCGTGCCTATTGGAATCGGTGTGCCGTCTTTTAAATTTTCTGCATCTTTATTGCTTTTGAGTTCTTGAACAGGGTAAAGCATGCAGCTGTTTGATGCAACAAGTGCAGTCTGTTTGCCCTGGTTCATTGGGGACGGAACCGGAAGAAATGTTAAAGAATCATTCAGATATTTTGTATGTGCCTGCGCTTTTATGCCGTCTTTATTGGCTTTAAAATCTTCAAGGTTCAGGTCATTGCTGCCTGTCGTTTCAACTGCTTCCGGCAGCTTTATTTCAACCATTTTAAGTTCTTCTTCTGGAATTTGAACGGTTGGTTCGGGCTGTTCTGTTTTTTTATTGCAGCCTGTTAACATAAAACCAGCGCAAATTACAAGAATAATCAAAAGACATAAATGTTTCATTTATTGCTCCTGTTGCTTTTTTTAAAATTCTGCAAAGTATCTGTATGCAAAATTGATAAACGCAAAATGCCTGAAATATTATTACATAATTAGACGGTTTAGATAAGGGGGATATTAAAAAAAGATAAGGCTGCCGGTAAAACTTGCAGCAAAAAATTTTAAACTTTTACAGGATGTTTTTGAATTTTTTGATTTCAGACTGGCAGAGACTGTCAACTAATTCATTGTATTTTATTCCGGCGTGGCCTTTGACCCAGACCCATCTGATGGAAAGTTTTGAAACAGCTTCGTCAAGTTTTGTCCATAAATCCTGGTTTTTTACAGGTTGTTTTGAAGCTGTGCGCCAGCCGTTTCGTTTCCAGCTTTTTATCCATGTGGTTATTCCGTTTTTAACGTACTGGCTGTCTGTAAAAATTGAAACAGGCCGGCTTGATTTTGTTTCGTCAGCCAAAATTGCAGACAATGCTGTAATGACAGCCGTCAATTCCATGCGGTTGTTTGTCGTGCATTGTTCGCCACCAGAAAAGCAGAGTTCTTTTGCTTTTCCAGAAGCTGTTTCGTCAATTATTACACAGCCCCAGCCACCGGCGCCAGGGTTGCCGGAACAGCCGCCATCTGTATATACAATAAGTTCATTTTGTGCCGGGCTTGTTGAATCTGCAAATAGCGATAGCTGTTCCATTTTGAATTATTTTCCTTTTATGGAATTTTCGTTTTTTACATACCAGTCGTAAACACGTGCAATTCCGTCTTTAAGTTCAACTTCCGGTTTCCAGCCAAGGGTCAAAAGTCTTGTAATGTCGCAGAGTTTGCGCGGTGTTCCGTTTGGCTTGTCTGTGTTCCAGTTGATTTTGCATGTTCTGCCTGGTGCATCTTTATAAACGATGTCTCGGATTGTTTCTGCAAGCTGTTTGATTGTAAGTTCTTTGCCTGAACCGACGTTTACAAAGTCGCCTGTCGGGGTTCGTACATCTTCTGCATGTTTGTTTTCCATAAGGAAAACAACTGCATTTGCAAGGTCGTCACTGTAAAGAAATTCGCGCAATGGAGAACCGTCGCCCCATAATTCTACAACATCTTTATTAGAAGCTTTTGCTTCATGGAATTTGCGGAGCATTGCAGGCAATACATGTGAACCCTGCAGTTCATAATTGTCTTCAAGACCATAAAGGTTTGTCGGCATTACAGAAAGAAAATCTGTGCCAAACTGTTTATTATAGCTTGTGCACAATTTGATTACGCTGATTTTTGCAAGTGCATATGCATCATTTGTAGGTTCAAGCGGACCTGTCAGCAAAGATTCTTCTTGAATTGGCTGTGGTGCCATTTTCGGATAGATGCATGTTGAACCGAGGTTCATAAGTTTTTTAACGCCATATTTTCGTGCTGCTTCAACAACGTTAAAACCAATCATCATATTCTGATAGATAAAATCGGCAGGATATGTTGAGTTTGCGCCTATGCCGCCAACATGAGCTGCAGCCAGAAAGACATACTCAGGTTTTTCTGTTTCAAAAAAATTATTGACTGCACTTTGATTGAGCAGATCGAGTTCTTTGTGTGTTCTTGTAACGATATTTGTATAATCTTTCTGTGTAAGGTTTCTTACAATGGCCGAACCTACAAGACCACGATGTCCAGCGACATAAATTTTAGCGTTCTTTTCCATTTTTTAGCCTTTTACTTTTGCGTCATGGTCTTTTTTTACAAATTCCATGTCATGTTTCATCATTAATTTAACAAGCTGTTCAAAAGATGTTTTTCTTGGGTTCCAGCCCAAAACGGCTTTTGCTTTTGACGGGTCGCCGAGCAGTGTCTCTACTTCTGAAGGTCTAAAATATGCAGGGTCAACTTCTACAAGAACGTTGCCTGTTTTTTTGTCGTAGCCTTTTTCGTTTACGCCTTCGCCTTTAAATTCAAGCTCAATGCCTGCTTCTTTAAATGCAAGTTTACAGAAATCTCTTACGGAATACTGTTCTCCTGTTGCAATTACAAAGTCTTCCGGTTTTTCATGCTGAAGAATGAGCCACATGCATTCTACATAATCTTTTGCATAGCCCCAGTCACGCAGTGCGTTCAAATTGCCAAGATAAAGCTTTTTCTGGTAGCCGTGTGCAATGCGTGAAGCTGCAAGTGTAATTTTGCGTGTAACGAATGTTTCGCCACGGCGTTCGCTTTCGTGGTTAAAAAGAATGCCGTTTGCAGCAAACATTCCGTATGCATCGCGGTAGTTGCGTGTAATCCAGAAACCATATTGTTTTGCAACGGCATAAGGCGAAGTTGGATAAAATGGTGTCGTTTCTTTTTGAGGTACTTCCTGTACTTTGCCGAAAAGTTCAGATGTTGAAGCCTGATAAATGCGGCATTTTTTTTCTAAGCCCAAAAAACGTACGGCTTCGAGAATGCGAAGTGTTCCGACTGCGTCAGCATCTGCTGTATATTCAGGAACTTCGAATGAAACTTTTACATGTGATTGTGCTGCAAGATTATAAATTTCAGTCGGCTGAATTTCTCTTATAAGCCGTGTAATGCTCATTGAATCTGTCATGTCGCCATAATGAAGGTGAACACGGCGGTCTTTGTGAATGTCTTCGATTAAGTCATCTATATAAAGATGTTCGATTCGACCCGTGTTAAAAGATGAAGAGCGGCGGATGATTCCGTGAACGTCATAACCTTTGTCGAGAAGAAATTCTGCAAGATATGAACCGTCTTGACCTGTAATTCCAGTGATTAATGCAACTTTTCCCATTTATATTTCCTTAAAAAAAATAGAATTCTTTGAGCAATTTTCTAAGTCTGCCTGAAAAGATTCTTTGTGACTTGAACTTATTAAGCAGCATTTAAAAATTTGTTTTAAAAGCTAAATACAGCAGTTCTAAGACTATAGCGCATTTTAAAGGTTTGCTCAACATGTGAAAAAAATCAGATGAAGGGAAAAATCTTGTAAGTTTTGATAATATATGTCAGTCAAATATCAGCAACGTTAATTTTGTGCTGGGTTGTCTAAAAAGAATTGTCATGCCGAATTTAGTTCGGCATCTATACTATATATAGCGTATAGATCCTGAACTAAATTCAGGATGACACTATGAATTAAACTATTTAATCAGCCCCTTTTTCAGAGATTCCATTTAATTAAAAAAGAAATCTCTGAAAATGAATTATTCTTCGTGTTCAGTATTTGTTAATTCAGGGAGTTTTTCGTATTCAATTGTCTGGTTCTTGCCATGATATTTTGCGTAATAAAGGGCTTCATCGGCTTTCATTACGTCCTGCTCGAGTGCCTGTCCTGTATATCGTGCAAGACCAATTGAAACAGTAAAATCTGTCTGTGCATGAATCTGTTCACGGATGCGTTCTGCTGTTTCAAACGGGTTTGATTTTCTGTTTATGACGAGAACAAATTCCTCGCCGCCCCAGCGCATTGCAAAATCGCTTTTAGAAAGAATGTTCCTGATGATGTCTGCGAGCAGTTCAAGGCATTGATCGCCGTATGTATGACCTTTTGAGTCATTTATTTTTTTGAAGTTATCAATATCAATAATTGCAATGCTGACATTCTGCCGTGTTAAAATTGTGGTGTTTTCATAGCAGAAAAGCTGCAGTGCATTCCGACTGTAAAGCCTTGTAAGCCAGTCGTGATATGCAAGAAAATTTACCTGGTTTCTGTATTCATATTGCTTGGTGTATGTATTATTCAGCGGCATTAGCAAAATCATGATGGAAATTGCAACAGGCAGCATGTTTGTAACCGTAACAGACAGTTCCTGGTACTGTATAAATGAAGAAGATGCAAGAAAGCATGTCCAGAACAAGGCCATGCTGACTGATGCAAATTTTATGTTGCTGCAAATACCTAAGACAAAAATTACAAGCATAAAAGTAATATTGCCTTCGCAGACATGGTTTGTGTGACCAAGATAATAACAGCTTACAATTGTGGTTATGTGCTGCAGGTGAAAGGCAAAAAATGACAGAAACTGTTTAAAATAAGTGCTTAAATTTGTGTATCCAAAAAGAATTATATAAACCGGCAGAAAAGCAATTGGAATAAGCCGGCAGATTAAAATTTTTTGATTGAAACCGCCCAAAATATCAAAATCTGATGATATGTACATCAAATTTGAAAGACAAGCTACGATAACGGTATAAAACTGCAGTTTTTTGTAAAAATCGAATTTGTCATCAAAATATTTTCTGTCTTTCATGTAATTCTCTCTGATTGTAAAATATTAGTGAAAATATCAAAACGGTACATATAAAATTATAGACCCAAAACTTTAATATTACAACTTTTTAGAACGTTTTTTAAATTATTGTTTCGTATTTTTGGTTCGTGCGGAGTTTTCAATACACCGATGTTTTTCTGGAATTGATTTTGTGAAATTCCGCAGGGCTGTTCTGTAGAAAATGTGGTTTGGACACAAAAAAAAGCACCAGCGCTAATGCTGGTGCTTTTCAAATATCATAAATATGTGCAGGATTATTTATTTAATCTCTGCTGAACATAACTGCACAAAAAGTCAACTGTTCCTTCAATTCCAAGTCTGGTTGAATTTACGCACAGGTCATAATTTGATTTTTCGCCCCATTTGCCGCCTTTTGAAAAATAATTGTGGTAAGCAGCTCTGTTTTTGTCGTGGCGTTCAATTTTTTTGACTGCCTGTTTTTCGTTGAGATTTGGATGGCGTTCAAGAATTCTCTTGATGCGTGCATCTCTGTCTGCATAGATAAAAACAGAAATGAAATTATCCATTCCGCGGAACAAATCGTCTGCACAGCGTCCGACAATTACAAATGAATCGCCGTCTGCGGCTTTTGATTTTAAAAGTGCCAGCTGAAGCTGTGCAACATTTTCTTCAGGAGAATTAGAATATCCTTTGACAGTGCGGCTGACAAAAAAATGACGCGGTTTTTCGTCATATTTAGATAAATTGTTTGTGTCCACATGTTTTACATCAGCAACCTCATCAAGAAGGTTTCTGTCATAAAGTTCCATGTTCAATTTTTTTGCCAGAAGATCGGCTATTAAGTGACCTGCGCTTCCGTATTCACGACCAACTGAAATGATTACTTGTTTACCCATAATTTCTCCGTCAATCACAGATATCTTATAAAGATGCTGGCTGTACAAATTGCCATTACAATTATCGTCGCAGGAACGGCTTTTTTACAGTATACGCCCCAGCTGACAGGGTAACCGGCTTTTGCAGCAACTGATGTACCTACGACATTTGCACTTGCACCGATTGGTGTTGCACTGCCGCCGATATCTGTTCCCATTGCAAGAGACCATGTCATTGTTGAAAGACTTACACCTGTTGTAGCAGCCAGTGATTGAATAACCGGAATCATTGTTGCTGCGAACGGAATGTTGTCAACAAATGCACTTGCAATTGCGCTGACCCAAATGATAATGGCTAACATTAAGTATACGTTACCACCTGAAATTTTGCCAATAAAACTTGCAACAATTTCAAGAATTCCTGTCTGTTCAAGACCACCGACTACAATGAAAAGACCGATAAAGAACAAAAGCGTTTTATAATCAACTTTTGAAAGCAGTTCCGGAATATATTTTGCAGAAGTTACAAGCGTAATGACGGCAATAAAAACACCGATTGTTGCAACTGTAAGACCTGTTGTTGCGTGTGTAACAAGAAGCACGATTGCAATTAAAAAGATGATTGTGCTGATGACAAAGCCTTTTTTGTCTTTAATTGCGCTTTCTGGTGTAGGAAACTTTGAAGTATCAACCTGTTCTGTTGTTTTTAAATCTTTTCTGAATGCAAAAAAGAAAAAGAAAAGTGTAAAAATAAGGCTTATTCCTGCCATGGCACCAGTATTGCAGATAAAATCTGCAAATGAATAGCCGAAAGAAGTTCCAATAATAATGTTTGGCGGGTCACCGCACATTGTTGCGCTTCCACCAAGGTTTGCACAGAAAATTTCAGAAAGAATCATTGGAATCGGGTTGAATTTTAAAAGCTGGCTTAATTCAACAGTAACGGCTGCAAGAAACAGAATGACTGTAATTGAGTCAATGAACATTGCAAGAACTGCAGACATAAGCATGAAAGTAATGAAAATAGGAATAATCTGATATTTAACAGCTTTTGCAAGACGCATGCAGAGCCAGCGGAAAAAGCCGACACGCGCCATTCCTTCAACCATAACCATCATTCCGGCAATAAAAATGATTGTTGCCCAGTTAATGCCGCTTGATGATTCTTCTGCATGACCTGCCGCATACCAGAAACCAAGCGTAAAAATGCTTTTTACATTAAGCGTATCTACAATTGCGGTCATGCTTCTCATGCCGAGTCCGAAAACTAAAAGCAGTGTCAGTGCACCGCAAACCAAAGTAATGTAGTGTCGCTCAAAAATTTCAAAAATGATGAGCATAAACATTACGACAAAAATTGAAACAGCTAATATTTGTGCTAACATGGTGCAAAGTATAACGAATAAATACAAATATTGCAATATTTTGCAAAGTTTGCGTTCTTTTGCATTAAAGTGCAAAGCATAGTTTTTGCTGCATTGTAAACTTGAGCCAGTCTGCGCCATTCAGTTTTTTTTCAAAACAAGGCTTTAATATGCACAATATGCACGGTACAGTGCATGCCGTTGCAGGCATTAACCTGCTGCAATATTCAGCATTGAGTTATATATACTGAAAAATGTGTTATTTTTTGTTGAATTTACACAGCATTAATGAAAAATCTTGAACTATGACGGAAAACCATTTATAATTCTTTATATTTTTATTATTTATTATATATAAAATTGCTGTGCTGTTTTTGCACAGGCGTTTTTATAGACAGGAGATATAACAATGAAAAAACATGGTGTATTACTTGCAATTATGGCAGTTCTTTTGGTTTCGCTTTTTACAAGCTGCAAGTCAACAAGTCCTATAACATCTTCAACTGCTTTCCCTGAAAACTGTACAATTTTGGGACGTGTAACAATTACAACAGATTCAGAAAAATCTGGTTACCTTGTTCTTCTCGAAGAAGCAAAGCGCAGATTTCCAGGTACAGATGATGTTGTAAATATTATCGTAGATGTTGAAAGCACAAATTATTTTGTATTCATTAAAAAGTCATACAAAATGTCTGGCATTGCAATTAAATTTAATGACTAATCTGTTATAATCTTAATGTTTTGATACAAAATGGCAGCCTTTCGGTTTTAAAAAACTTCAGGGCTGCCTTTTTTTGTTTCAAGGTTTGTTTATGCGCCAGGTTTCATGCCAAGACTTTCTGGTCATATAAAATGGCATGAAACCTGACTGTTATGTCTTATGATAAAGAACGATATTCCGGTGCGTTTTACCGGGAACTGTTTATTTCCCTTGAATTCCTGCTTCGACATATTTTTTCAGCTGAATGGCTGCAACTTTTGGATTTGTTACAACTCCAGGTCCTGCAATGCAGCCGCCTTCGCAGGCCATGACTTCAACAAGATTTGGATCTATTTCGGTCTGTTTTACTGCACCTGTCTGAATTTTGCCGTATGATGCAAGCTGTTTCATTCCGGCTTTATTCAAACCGTTAATGACTGCTGGTTTTAGGATAGAAGGATCTTTCAGCCTTATTTTTACAGAATCAGCTACACCGCCCGTAATTGCAAAATTTCTTGCAGAAGCTGTCGGAATCTGGTCAGCAACTTTTGCTTCCTGGTTTGCAACATCTATTTCTTTTGCAATAAAGAGTGCACCAAGCTCTTCTACAGAAAGAACATAATCAACAAGTTCGTCATCAAATCCTTCGCGGCGTTTTGCAAGACATGGACCGATAAATACGCTTACACAATCTGGGTCTTCTTTTTTTGCAAGTTCTGCGGTGTAATGCATCGGGCTTTTTGTGTCCGAAATACACGGTGAAAGTTCTGGAACATGAATGTGAACGGCACGGACATATGCAGGGCAGCATGAAGTTGTCATGAGCTTTTCGTTCTTGTTCATTCTTTCTTCAAATTCGTGTGCTTCTTTGTCGGCGGTAATATCTGCACCAAGTGCAACTTCCCAGACTTTTGAAAAACCGGCCTGAATTAATGCACCTTCAAGCTGACCAGGAGCTGCCCTGAATTGAGCGGCAATTGCCGGCGCATACATTGC
>JAKSTS010000079.1 GCA_024402455.1 Treponemataceae bacterium | reverse complement strand
CTTGCTGTGCAATATTCTTTGCAGATTTGTCATCGAGCAGATTGCTTAAAGTCAAAAGGCAGTATGATTCAGGAATTTGTTTTTCGCCAAAAATCAGCCGTTCTCCGTCTAAAACATAAGCATGAAAAGCACCGATTCCGGTTACAGTTTCTTCTGCTGGTCTTTTTTCTGTAAAGATATGAAAAATGCTGCTGTTTAACGATGAATTTCCACTTATGATGACTGCCGGAAAAACATTAAACAGAATGAAAATTGCAAAGCAGATAAGTACATTTTTGAAAGACAGTTTTTCTTCTTTTGCAAGGTTTGCAATCTGCCGCTTCTGGCTTTTTTTTAGATTTTTCAGTTTGTCGAGCTTTTCTTTTTGTTTTTTGAAACACTTTTTGGAATGACGGCTGTCTATGACTGCAACGACAAATGAAAGCAGCAGCGGCACGAGCATGAGCAGCAGAAAATATTTATTCTTTTCAATTGTTCCATTGACAATCTGCGGAAAATTAGTAAGCGCGTCTGTGCCGTTGATTATGACGCCTAATGTGCTGTATGTAAGAAAAACGCCGTAAAAACAAAGCTGAATGCTGTTTGCAAGGCAGATTAAAAAAATCAGAAGCGCTGTTATGCATTTTGACAGTGTTTTTGGCAGCAGAAAACATATTGAACCAAAACACATGGCATTGCAGATAAACAGAAAAGCTGTTTCTGCCTTAAAAAGGTTGAGTTCATTTTTTGTGCAGCAAATAAGCAGCCCGTATGCAAAAAACAGTGCAAATAAAAGCAGCAGCGCAGAAAGGCAGCTGCGCACTGTTCTTGACGGGCGGTCTTGTGTTTTTGAGGTCATTACATTCCGTAGAGAATCTGGTCAGAAGCTGTTAATGCAAGTTTTTTGCGTGCTGCATTGATTGCAGCCCATTCAGTTTTGTCTGTTGATTCAGAAATGATTGTTGTTGCAAAAAGTTCTTTGTTCTGCAGAATGTTTCTTACTTTGAGTTCTGCTTTTAAAATAACGTGAGTTCCGTTTTCAACTTTTTCAACTGTTTCATATTTTACTGTGCCATAAATCAAGTAAGTTACGCTTTTGCCAAAAAGATCTGATGCTGCACGCTGAACGGCTGCGTCATTTTTTGACACAACTTCATCAACAAAGTCGCAGTTTCCGATGCGTGTAAAGCCTTTTTTTATGAGTTCGGTCAAAACTGCAGAAGAAGTTTCTGAATTTGAAGTTATTGGTTTTCCGGCTTTTGTAAAGTCAACGATTCCAATTGAACCGCCGCTTGCTTTCATGTTTGTTGCAACAAGATAAGGCAGCTTGATGGAAGGAGCTTTTTCAAAGCAGCTGTAAACATTTTCTGGAAGCTCAACTTTGAAAACTGCAGAAGAATTTATTGCCGCAGCAAGTGCAGGGCTTGTAAATTCAATTGTGCCGTCTTCTTTTGGTTCAAGTGTGAGAGTTTCTGTTGTTTTTTTGCCGTCTGCGTCTAAAACAGGATATGTAACTGTATATTTTAGATTCTGCGGATTGACTTTGCCTTCTTTTGAAACAAGCTTGACGGCAAAAGCAGATTTAAATGCTTTGCCTTTTGTTGTTGCTGCCGGTGCAGAAACTTTTTCAAATGAAACATCTTCAAAATATTCATTTATTGTATTTTCAATAAAGGCAAATGCTTCATCTACATTTTCTGATTCTGTTTCGTCTTTGTAGTTTTTTACGTCCTGCCAGATTTCAAGGGCTTTTAAATAATCTCTTGCTTCAACAGCCTGGTTAAAACTGTTGAGATAAGTTTTTGATTTTGAAACTTTCTGTTTTTTGGGCTGTTCAACAGGTTTTTCTGCTGCAGGCGTTGATTCATCAAGCTGAACTTCTGTGTCTTGTACATCTGTTTCTGCAGCACCAGATGCTGAAATAAATGCAGCGGCAAATAAAAATGCTGCAGCAAAACTTGCGATAAATAATTTTTTCATTGAAAACTCCAAATTATGCACATTGTTTTTTATATATAATATAAATAGAAGGTTCTGGCTTTTAGTTACAGAACACTAACTTTTTTCGGCATATTTTCATATCCGCATAAAAATATATCAAAATATTATATTTTATGGAAGTAAAGTGCTGCGCAGAATAAATCTGTTTGTGCAATCTTTCCCTTGACTCTGTTCCGCTGCTTCGCTACGATTGTCTTTATGAGAGCTACTCAAGCACATATACATCTTGATAATTTAAGAAAGAATATTGAAGTTATCAAAGGTTTTGTTAATAACAATGCACGCATTTGCATTCCTGTAAAAGCCAATGCTTATGGACACGGTGCAACCCGTGTAGCAATTGCTGCGATAAAAAGTGGTGCAGATTTTTTAGCTGTTGCTTCCATTCAGGAAGGCATTGAACTTCGGGAAGCTGGAATTGTTGCACCAATTTTGTCATTGAGCCTTCCGACTCCAGACGAAATTCCATCCATAATTGTTCATTCCATAACGCCACTTGTTTTTGACCCGGAATTTATTACACAGCTGGCAGATGCTGCGCTGAAAATGCACAGAACAATTCCCGTTCACTTAAAGATTGACACAGGCATGGGGCGCATCGGCTGCCCGTACGATGAAGCCTGCAAAGTTGCAGAATTGATTGCTTCAAAAGCTTCGCTTTTTCTTGAAGGCACATGTACACACTTTGCAGCAAGCGATTCTCTTGAAGAATCTGATATTGAATATACCAAACTTCAGTTTTCAAGATTTACAAAGGCAGTTGAATCAATAAGAAAAGAAGGCATAAATCCTGGCATTGTACATTGTGCAAATTCCGGTGCCGTGCTTCTTTATCCTGAAATGCACCTTGATATGGTAAGACCTGGCATTATTGTTTACGGTTACTTTCCAGATGAAGGTTCCGAAAATGAAAAAATCAGGGCATTTCTTGAGAAAAAACATAAAAAGACAATTGAGTTTTTTCCTGTAATGGAAGTAAAAACACAGGTTGTAACGATAAAGCGTGTCAAAAAAGGTGATTCAATTTCTTATGGCCGCACATGGACAGCAGAAGAAGACACGGATATTGCAACGCTTCCAATCGGTTATGCAGACGGTCTTTTGCGCCGCCTTTCGCCTGGGCTTAATGTGCTTATAAATGGCAAGCTTTATCCGGTTGTCGGCAGAATCTGCATGGATCAATGCATGGTTAATCTTGGTTCTAAACATGATGTAAAACTCTGGGATCAGGTTACTGTCTTTGGCCCTGATAAAAACGGACCATCTGCTGCAAAACTTGCTTATAATGCAGGTACAATTCCATATGAAATTACATGCGACATAAATAAGCGTGTGCCAAGAATTTATTTTGACTGAATTTTGAGCGCCTGCGCCGTGCATATTCTGTGTGCACGGCTGTCCATGTACAATTTTTAATGCAAAAGAATTATGATTTTGACAGATTCGCATTTCCATTTAGATGAAAATGGTTTGAATGAAAAAGATGATTATGGTGTGGTTTCTGTATGTTCAGAAACTGAGCTTGAATCATTTTTGTCTCAAAAAAAATTATATTCAAATAAAAATCTTTATGTCAGTGCCGGTGCTTTCAGTTTTTATAATTTTTTAGATAAACCTGAAATTGTGCTTGAAAATGGCAGAAAAGATGTTTTAATGCTTGAACAGCTTCTTAAGGCAAATGATATTGATGCTGTAGGCGAAGCAATTCTTGATGCTTCAACTTATGAACGGAAAGCGACTTTAAAAGAACAGACTGAAATTTTTGCAGACGAAATAAATCTTGCTGCAAAATATAAAAAGCCTCTTGTGGTGCACAGCGTAAAAACATTGCCGCAGATTTTTGAAATGTCACATTTGCTTAAAAAAGTGCCTGCTGTTATCTTTCATGGTTTTGGCGGTACAGTGCAGCAGGCCGAAAGCCTTTTGAACCGCGGCATAAACTGTTTTTTTTCTCTTGGAACTTCGCTGATAAATGGAAAAAAAAGCGCAAAAGCTTGTGCTTCTGCGCTTGATGTAAAAAGACTGCTTCTTGAAACAGATTTTCCTTTCTGTAATGTTCAGGGTGAACACTTTGACAGGCTCGAAACTTTAACCAGAGTTTATAAAGCTGTGGCAAAAGAAGGGAACATTGAAGTTGAAACGCTTGCAGGGCAGGTTTACTTCAATTTTTCTATGGCTTTTTTCAATTCTTCTACAAATTCTTTGTAGCGTTTATCTATTTCTGGCAGAAGCGGCAACGGGTCGCCTTCGGCACGATGCCTGAAAATTGCTTCTGTCTGTGCACAAATTTCCTGTAAACGTTCGCCGCCAATTGTTGCGCTGGAACCTTTAATCCTGTGTACAATAGAAGCTGCTGCTTCGTAATTATTTGCTTTGGCAAGTTCTGTTACTTCTTCAATGTTGAAGCTTCCTGTTTTGATGAACTCTTCCATAAGCTCAACATAGAGTTCTGTATCGCCGCCCATCATTTCAAGACCATTTTCCAGGTTAAGTGTCTGTTTTTCCATGATAATGTCTCCTTGCTTCAAAATGGCTTTGCAAACTTATGCAGGCTTTGAAAAGTCTGCTTTTAAGAGATTGCATTATGCTCTCTGTTTTATTCTAGCCTATTTTTTCTATATTTGCTATAATTATTATATGAAGCGAATTTTTGTATTATTTTATGCAACTGTCATTACAGCCCTGCTGTTTTCAGTTTCTCTGTTTACACTTTCTTTTGGTGTTGAATTTTGTGCATTTCCTTTAATGGCTGTTTTTTCAGCTCTTTTTGCTTTTATTGTTTTTTCAAAGCTTAAAAAAGCACCTTCTAAAGCACTTGTACTTACAGTTAGAAAGCTTTGTGAGTATATGCCTTTTGTTGCAATTGTTGCTTTTGTTTTGCGCCGTGCAGGCGTTAGCGAAACGAGCTATGTTTTAGATTTAATCAGTGTAATTCTCTGGGTTCTGCTTCTTATTTTTTCATGCCTGTGCATTCACTTTTTGAAAGACAAGCGCATGCCTTTTGATGTTAAAACAGAAAAAAAGAAAAAGTCTGTTATCAGACGTGTGTTTTTTGAAATTGCAGACTGGATTGATGCATTTGTTCAGGCTGCTTTTATCGTTTCGTTTGTCAATGTGTTCGTTTTTCAGCTTTATGCAATTCCTTCGGAATCAATGGTGCCGCAGTTTTTAATCGGCGACCGTGTTGCTGTGTTTAAGACTGCATCAGGTCCTTCATTTCCGCTTTCAAAAGTTGCACTGCCAAGGGTTGTGTCTTATAAACGCGGCGATATAGTTGTATTTAGAAATCCGCATTATTCTTCCGGCAGAAAATACGAAGTAAAGACTTTTGTAAATCAGCTTGTGTACATGCTTACTTTTACAACTGTAAACCTTGCTTATGATGAATCTGGACAGATGCTTGCAGATCCGCTTGTAAAAAGAGTTGCAGGTGTTCCAGGTGAACAGCTTGTTATGGTTGACGGTGTGCTTTATGCAAGAACAGCTTCAAATCCGGAATTTACTGCTGTTGAGCTGGACAAAAAATTTGCAACTTATAACCTTAACAGCATAGACCACAACCTTAAAAGAAAAGTCCGTGATTTCCCAATTTCAGACAACGATTTTGCTTCGCTTTGTCTTGTAGAAGACGAAAGAAAAAATCTTGACATTGAAAAAACAAAGCTTGAAGCTTTGCGCATTTCTTCTCAGTTTAATATGCTTTGTACGCAGCTTGGAAGTTTTAAACCTTTTTCGCTTGGCGACTGGCAGAGATCTGTGGGTTTATACAATGTTCATAAATATTGATGACCTTACGCAGCGGCTTATGACACAGGAAGGTGGCGTTGCGTGGTTTAATGCGTTTATGACAGACTGGACAAAAAAGTGTCCGAACGGTCAGACACCTGTTGCAGATGACCCGTATAAAGATTCAATGTACAGATTAAATCTTCTTATGAAGCTTACTGTCGGACGCATTGTCGTACATAATGTTGAAAATTACCTTAATACAGGCAGTTTCAGCTCTGATGATGATGAAAGACGTGAGTTAATGGAAGAAGCACAGAATCTTTACAGATATTCGCTTTATAATGACAGCAGAAATATGTGTATTTTCCCTGCAAATAAAAACGATACCCCGTCGTATATAGAAAAAAATGAATATTTCATGATGGGAGACAACCGTTTTAATTCGCTCGACCTGCGCCATTCTTATGAACAGACATTGATTCCATTATGCGAAGAAGATGCATATTCAATGCGCTATTATTCAAGACTTGCACCGCAGACAGTAAATGCATCAAGAATTTTGGGGCTTACGACGCTCCGTTTCTATCCATTCAACAGATTCGGTCTGACACAGACCAAAACAAAATAAAATATCTGACTGTTCAGACTGTTTGAAAACCGGTCATCCAGAGCAAAACTCTGAATCTGACTAAAGTATAAAAAAGTTACTGGTTTTGACCGGTAACTTTTTTTATGCGCTGCATTCCTTAAATATTTTTTTAAGCATAAAGATTGCACAGAATGCGAGTATGAATTCTGCAAAAGCCTGCGAGTAACCCATGCCATAAAGCGGATAGATTTTGTTCAGCAAGATTATGGCTGGAATTTCAAGCACGATTTTTCGCATGATTGCAAAAATAAGTGAATATTTGCCCTTGCCGATAGCCTGAAAAACGGCGACAACCATAAAATCAACTGCAAGAAATGGAATGCCAATGCTCATTGCCCTGAGCAGTATTTTGCCGTGCATGACAATCTCATCAACATCAATAAACAGACGGATAAGGCTGCCGGAAAAAATGAAATAAACACCGGCCAGCGCTACAGTAATTCCGACTGTAAGTTTTAAGACATACATGATTGCATTTTTCATGCGTGTGCTGTTTCCGCTTGAAAAATTATAGCTGATAAGCGGCATTACGCCCTGTGTAATGCCCATGGAAATGTATACAGGCAGAAGATAAACTTTATGAGAAATGCCCATTGCAGAAACAGCTGCGGCGCCATAAACTGCCGTAAAATTGTTTAAAACTAAAGTTCCCGTAACATTTAAAAGATTCTGTATTGAAGCCGGCACACCGACACCAAAAACTTCTGTAAAAATGTCTTTTCTAAAGCAGAACTTCATCGGATTTAAACAGACGCATGTCGTTTTTCGTTTTTTGAACACAACGCAGATTAAATACAAAAGTGAAAAGCAGTTAGAAATAAATGTTGCAAAACCCGCTCCGCTTGCACCCATGTTTAAAAACTGCGGCAGAACAAAAAACGGGTCCAGAATAATATTTAAAAAACAGCCGCTCATAACACCGATGCTTGCATGCATTGCTTCGCCTTCGGAACGTATCATGTTTGAAAGAACGACATTACATATTGCAGGAATTGAGCCGCATGTTACAGTCCAGAAAAGATATCTTGAAGTTGCATCTCCAGTTTGAAAATCTGCACCGATGAGTTTTAAAAAACCGGTTACTTCGCCGTCTGCAAGAACAGCTCCGCGGAAGACTGTATAAACGGCAGAAATCAAAACAGCACAAAAAAGTG
>JAKSTS010000078.1 GCA_024402455.1 Treponemataceae bacterium | reverse complement strand
AATACATGGATTACTGCATGATTGTTAATTCCGCCATAGAAGAAGGCATTTCAATTGGTAAAGAAGAGGGCATTGCCATCGGTGAAGAACGTGCAAAACTTGAAGCTGCAAAGAATATGATTAACCTTGGAGTTTCTTATGATATTATTACACAGTCATTAGGACTTCAATTGGAAACAGTGCAGCAGCTTGCAGAAGAAATAAAAGCAGAAACGGTTTCGGGTTAGGGTTTTGCTACAAATTTGGGCTTAATCTGCGAAAGGCTATCCGCTTTGCGGATAGCTGCCAGTTTTTGCAAAGCAAAAACTGGTTTAGGCTAGTATAACAAGCGCAGTCATTCGTGAAAGTTGATTATTTAAAAAATTAGAATTCTTCATATCAGAATAAAAAAATCAGAAATAATCAAAAATAAATGAATGAATACATGTATCTTCGTATATCGTACCTTTATATGTATCAAGTAAAGTTATTTCAATATCGCCACTATATACATCACCAAAATTAAGTATTTGTGGATTCGGAGTATCTTGGAGATCAAATTCTTTGTACATTTTTGTAGCTGAAAACAAAATACCAATTTTTTGGGGTCGTGCATTTTGTTTCCAAAGATATGGCTTCGTGGCAGAAATATACCCTGAAAAAATAATCATGTGTCGTGCATTTATTCTAGTATATATTTTTTCTCCAATACCATTACCATTTACAGATTCTACCCAAGGTTCATCAGAATTAAGATTTGATAAGTTGGATGCACCATATATTTTGTTTTTTTCTTTTAATTCAGAAGTTGCTTTACAAGACGAAAATGAAAGTCCTTCTCCATTAATTCCATTTACCCCCCAAAATACAAGCTTTGAATTATCTGTTGAATACAGCACAAGATATTTTTCAGTTATTAATGCGAGCAATTTGCTTTTCTTTCCGTTGTTCATCAATTCAAGAAAATACAAATCATCATTTTTAAAAAAATTATACTTATAAGTTTTATTCCAGAAAGTATCGGTTGCTTTAGCTTCCTCATCAATAAATTCTACAGTTTCCTCTGATAAAAAAGATACAAACTGAAATTTATCTACTCCCAAATATGTTTGATTGTATTGTATATTTATTACATCAAAAAGTCCGAAAGAAAAAATATTTTGGCAAAGTATATAAAATGATATCAAAGTTATTGTAATTTTTTGTTTTCCCATTTACTGTTTTCCTCTATTGCTTTTATTTCAACCTTTATAGTATCACCTTTAGCCCAAGCACAGACAGTTTTGCATAAGCCAAACTGTCTGTCATGAAATTTTATGTCCCCTTTTTGTACAGCCTCAACTTTTTACTTTTTCAAGCTGAACCTGTTCAGATGCGTTGCCGGCCCACATGTTTGCAAAAACAAGACCGTAATACATAAGTTCTTTTGCGCTATAGATTTTTCCGGTCTTTATGTCTTTATAATCTGCATTTTCATCAAGACCTTTCAGCTTGAGCACAATTTTTGGTGCAAAAGCTTCTGCATAAATCCACGAAACTGTTACAACGGCAAAAGTCTTGTCTTTTGCGACATTCATCCATGCAGCATATTTTTCAATTCTGCCGGAATCTTCCCATGGAGAAACAAGTCTGTAAAGATCGCCAAACTGAACGGTTTTTCTTAATTTTTTATAACATTCTGAATATTCTGCAATCTGTGCAATTTCTTCTTTTGAAAGTTTTGTCATATCAAGTTCATAACCGTAAGTTCCAGCCATTGCTGTAAATGCACGCTGTGCAAGCGGCGTCTGTCTTGCCGTCTGATGACTTGGAACAGCCGAAACATGACATGACATTGCAGAAGCTGGATAAACAACCGATGTTCCGGCCTGAATTGAAATGCGCGAGAGTGCATCTGTGTCATCGCTTGTCCAAATCTGCGGCATATAATAAAGAATTGCCGGGTCAAAACGACCGCCGCCAGAAGAACATGCTTCAAACAGGATATGCGGAAATTTTTTAACAAGACGCTCCATTAAATCATAAAGCCCAAGCATATAACGGTGTGCAACTTCATGCTGAAATTCACTGTCAAGTTTTTCAGAATAGACGTCTGTCATGCTGCGGTTATAATCCCATTTTACATAAGAAATTTCAGCTGATTCAAAAACCTTTGAAAGCACGTCAAAAAGATAGTCAACAACATCGCGGCGGCTTAAATCAAGCATAAGCTGTGTGCGTGCAAGATACGGTTCGCGCCCCGGAATATGCAGGCACCAGTCTGGATGAGCCTTGAAAAGATTGCTTTCTGGCGAAACCATTTCTGGTTCAACCCAAAGACCAAAACCTAGTCCGCGCTTCTTCATTTCTGCAGTAATGTATGCAAGTCCGCCTTTCAGTTTGTCTGTGTTTACAACCCAGTCGCCCAATGCGCGCCTGTCGTCAAAACGGTTGCCAAACCAGCCGTCATCAAGCACAAACATTTCAACACCGGCTTCTTTTGCTGCATCAGCAAGTTTGCAAAGCTTTTTTTCGTCAAAATCAAAATATGTGGCTTCCCAGTTGTTAATTACAATCGGGCGCGGCTTATCTTTCCATTCGCCGCGGCAAAGTCTTTCTCTGTAAAGATCGTGAAAAGTGCGGCTCATTTCACCAAGTCCGTCTTTTGAATAAACCATTACAACCTCAGGCGCAACAAACGAACAGTCTTTTTCAAGGTTCCAGCAGAAATTATACGGGTTAATTCCCATTGTAAATCTTGTTGATTCAACAAAATCGACATCAACACGGGCTAAAAAATTGCCGCTATAAACAAAATTAAAACCAAAAACTTCACCTGTATCTTCGGTTGCGCCTTTTGACAGCAGAGCCACAAACGGATTCTGCTGATGACTTGAAGCACCGCGCCTGCTTTCAATGCTTTGTGTGCCAGGCACAAGTTCTTTCAGATAAACTTTCCGTTCGCGTGCCCACGCACCTGAGAGTTGAAGCATGTTAAAACTGCTTGTTGCAAAATCAACACATGCACTCATTACTTTTTCAATTTTTATTTTTTTATATGTCTTGTTTTCAATTTCAACCCAACGGCATATAACATCACGTTCGTTCCAGACTGCATAAAAAAGCGTTACATAAACATCAAAAAGCACATCTTTCAGTTTAATTGCCAGAGTCTGAACTTCTGAATCATCAAGCGCATAAGTTGCAGGCAGCCCTTTTAATGCTGGTTTTCCTTCCATTATGTTATGTGAAACATAGCGCAGGTCTAAAGCACTTGTGCCGTCGGTCAAATCAATTTCAACAGCAGCCGGCCTAAAATCGCTCAAGCCCGCCGTTCCATATTCCTGCGGCACGGTGTCAAGCGAAAGATTGTGCGGGTCAAGCCCTTCTGCAAGATTTATACCGCGGTCAACTTTCCATGCAGCACAGTTTTCGCTCCATTTTTCAACACGGTGTCCCCATCCAGAATGAACAACGATGCCGCCATTCAAAACCGAAATAATATAGCTTGAATTTGGTGTATTCAGCAGAAAACCAAATTCCTTTTCTTTTCCTTCAAAAACTTTAACTGACATAATTTTTCCCCTTATAAATTGAACTTATCTAAAAAATGAAACCTTTAAAATTTTGCGTTTCAAAAAAAACATTTTTGAAATCATTTATATTCTTAATCAAAGCGTTTAAAAAGTCAAAGGCATTTCTAAAAAACATCATTCTTTAGAAATGCCCCATAAATTAACCGCAGAAACAAATGCTTCAAGTTTTAGATGTACACCATCAATATTGAACCGCGCACATTTGCAAAACCAAACTGCACGCGTTTCAATCTGAAAATTGCGCTTTATTCAATTACGAAAGTTCTGCCTTCATAAAAGAAAATTGAATGTGCAAGATAACGGCGGACAGCTTCAAAAAGCACATGACGTTCAACATCTTTGCCCATTCTGATAAATTCATCAATAGAACGTGTATCATTTACGCGAATGACATCCTGGTAAATAATTGGTCCCTGATCAAGATCTTCTGTCGCAAAATGGCCTGTTGCACCAATAATTTTTACACCTTTGTGCCATGCCTGATGATATGGTTTTGCACCTCTGAATGCGGGCAAAAATCCGTGGTGAATGTTAATACAGCGGTTGTGCCAGCGTTCACAGAAATCGCCGCTCATAACCTGCATATAACGTGCAAGAACAACAAGATCAATGTTGTACTGTTTCAAGATTGCTTCAAGGTCTGCTTCGTATTCAGCCTTGCCCTTTGCAGGATCAACCTGATAAAACGGAATATGGAACGAAGTTGCAATATGAGCCAAATCAGGATGGTTTGAAATAATTACAGGAATTTCACAGTCAAGTTCGCCGTCTGCATATTTAAGCATAAGCTCATAAAGGCAGTGGCTTGTTTTTGAAACAAGAACGGCTACCCTCTTTTTTACAGCCATGTCAAAAACATGCCATGTCAAATTATATTTTGCTTCAAGCTTTGAAAAAGCTTTCTTAAAAGCTTCAAGCTCAAAAGAATCTGTCGCTTCGAATTTTATGCGGCAGAAAAACATATTAATATCAATAGCCGTATGCTGCGCAAGATTAAGAATATTGCCGCCATTTTCAGAAATACAACCACTTACAGCTGCAATAATGCAGTTCTGGTCGGCACAAGTAATTGTTAAAACATAAGTATTTAAATTCATGTTTTCAATATAACATAAACCGCAATCTTGTTAAAGATAGATTTTTCTGTTAACTGATAGACACTTTTTTAAGTTTTTCAAAACATTATGCTTAAATCTAAAATTCAATTTTTTAAAACTTTTATGCGAAACACTAATTCTTTTTTCTTAACATAAAATCAAGCAAATACAAAAAAAAGTTCATTCTTTTCATTTATAAGATATATCACCGATACAAATGCAAAAACGCATATGATACTATGATTTTCATTGGAAGTTATAAGGGTTAATTGACTTTTTACTTTCAAAAACGGGAAAACCAATTTTTATTAGGAGATTTTGATGTTAGAGAAGCAACTTCTTATTCCAGAAACTTTTTCTGCAGATCCATCCGTTCATGTTTTTAACGGAAAATTATACATTTACCCTTCACACGACCGTGATGTTGAGCTTGAATCAAACGACAACGGCGATCAGTACATGATGGAAGATTATCATGTTTATGAAATGGCAGACACAGAAACAATGCCAAAAGACTGCGGCATGATTTTTCATTTGAAAGACGTTCCGTGGGCAAAAGAACAGCTCTGGGCTCCAGACTGTGCAGAAAAAGATGGAAAATATTATTTCTTCTTCCCGGCACGCGACAAACAGGGCTTTTTCCGCATTGGTGTTGCAGAAAGCGATAATCCTTCTGGTCCTTTCAAAGTAGAACCGGAACCAATCAAAGGCAGCTACAGCATCGATCCATGTATTTTTGCAGACGATGACGGAAGCTACTATCTTACTTTCGGCGGAATCTGGGGCGGTCAACTTGATAAATACCGCGACAATGTTTTTAACGAAGCACACAAAGAACCAACTGGTTCAATTCCTGCTTTGGGTGGACGCATTGCAAAAATGAAGCCAAACATGAAAGAATTTGCAGAAACACCAAGAGAAATTGTTGTTCTTGACAAAAATGGCAAACCAATTGAAGGTGCAGACCATGACCGCCGCTATTTTGAAGCACCATGCCAATTCAAGAGAAACGGCAAATATTACTTTACATATTCAACAGGCGACACACACAAAATCTGCTGGTCAATAAGCGACAACGTTTATGGTCCATACACATACGGCGGTGTTCTTTTAAATCCAGTTGTCGGCTGGACAAACCACCACTACTGCGTTGAATTCAAAGGCAAATGGTATCTGTTCTATCACGACTGCATCCGTTCAAACGGCGTAAACCACCACAGAGATGTAAAATTCTGTTCTTTGAATTTTAATGACGACGGTTCAATCCAGACAGTAACAGTTTAATTCTTTAAGTTAAACTAAAAAAAGCAGACAAGCTGAAATAACAGCTAAGTCTGCTTTTTTCATTTTAAAACACAAAATTATTTCAATACAAAAAAAGTTGCCAGAAAAATCCGGCAGCTTTATAAATTACAGGTGCAAATCTTCATTGAAAAGCGGCGTACTAAAATAACGCTCGGCTGTATCCGGCAGCACTGTAACAACAGTTTTGCCTTTTCCAAGTTTTCGGGCAAGTTCAAGAGCAGCCGCAACATTTGTGCCGCTCGAAATGCCGCACATAAGGCCTTCTTTTCTTGCAAGATCTCTTGAAGTTTTTATTGCTTCAGCATCTGTAACAATATAGATATCATCATAGATTTCTTTATTTAAGTTTTCTGGAATCAAACCGTCACCGATTCCCATCTGAAGATGAGTGCCGACTGTACCGCCTGCAAGAATTGCTGCATTTTCCGGCTCAACAGCCCAAATTGTAATTTCAGGGTTCTTTGCCTTTAAGGCTTCTCCAATTCCAGTAATTGTTCCGCCTGTTCCAATGCCAGAACAGAAGCCGTCAATCGGTCCGTCTACATCTTCAAGAATTTCAACAGCTGTTGCAGAACGATGCACTGCAGGATTTGCAGGATTCTCAAACTGCTGGGGAATAAACACATGCGGATTTTCATGCTGCATACAGAAAGCCGTATCAATACATTCTGCAATACAAGCACCAATATCCCCGGCATCATGAATCAGCATGACTTCTGCACCATAATGCTTTACAAGCTTTCGGCGTTCTTCGCTTACAGAATCCGGCATGATAATTATCGTGCGGTAACCACGAACTGCACCAATCAATGCAAGCCCAATTCCCTGATTGCCGCTTGTAGGTTCTACAATAATTGTATCTTTATTAATCAATCCGTTCTTTTCAGCTTCAACAATCATGTTATATGCAGTTCGTGTTTTTATTGAACCGCCTACATTCAGTCCTTCGAATTTTACAAGAACCCTTGCTGAATCTTTGTCCGTCATACGCTGCAATTCAATAAGCGGCGTATGCCCCATTGCTTCCAAAACTGTTTTATAAATCATTTTTTATACTTTTCTGCTGCCTTAAGAATACTAAAGTATGAATCATTTGGTGAAAAATCCGAATCAAAAAGAGGACCACGCATTGAGTCAATATAAGTCTTTTCTGAACTTTTAACAAGCTTTCTAAAACTTACACCCGAAATAATGCTTTTGTTTTCAAGAACCTGTCCCATAAAATCAGCATAACAGTCTGCAATTTTTTTACTTCCGGCTGGAGCAATATCAAGCTGAGAAATGTGAATGGAAACATTCTGTTTTGCAATAGTTTTTAATGCAGCAAAATAATCCTTGCGGCTCGGCCAGTCTGCAGTCAGATGCGAAATTACGCCAACTTCGTCCACACGGCCACCAGCTTTTTTTATCAAGCCCAAAAGTTTTATTACTGCATCACGTTTTTTTGCTAAATGCAGATTTGAATCGCTGTAAACGATTTTCTCATCTTCTTTTGCAAGTCCTGCAACAATTTTATAAGCCAGAACTACATAACTTTCGTCTTTATAAATTGCAGA
>JAKSTS010000077.1 GCA_024402455.1 Treponemataceae bacterium | reverse complement strand
AGCTTGAATCTATTCAGTAATAGAGCTTGTGCGTTGAACTCCAAAAGCTGCTTATTTTTAAGATGTCTTTTAATCTGTCAGCATTTCAAGGGATTCTTTTAAAAGATTTATAAACTGTGCTTTTAAAATCGGTTCGTATGTTCCGCTTGGAATGTCTTTATCAAAATATTCTTCTGCTTTTTCTACAAATGTCTGCACAGCCTTGGCAGAAAGCGGCAGTTTGCTTCCGATAATGCTGCTTTCAAGTTCTCTGTTTCTAAACGAAAATGGTCCGCAAAAGGCAATTCTTAAATCTGACAGAAAATTTTTCTGTGTATTAGAAAGCAGAACAAAAGATGCAGAAAGATTGTTGATTTCGTTTTTGGGTCCAAGCCTTTTAAAAATTGAAACATCCCATTCTTCGAGCGGAACTTTGATGCGCGTTAAAAAATATCCGGCAGGTACTGCATCAAATTGAGAAAGAGACAGAACCAATGTTTCTGTTGATGAATGATGTTTGTCTATATGCATTCGTTCTGTGCCTGCCCTTAAGACAAGTTTTGCATCAAGAGCAAGAAGTGGAGCAAATGTTGTCATTTTTGTCGGCTGTGTACACACATTGCCGCCAATTGTTGCAATGTTTCGTACTTGTCTGTTTGCAATTGTACAGACTGCATCGTGGAGCACTTTTGGAAATTTCTGCGGCAGATTTTCAATCTGTGAAAGTGTAACGCCTGCACCAAATTCAATTAACCGTTCTGTTTTAATAATCTGCTTAAATTCAACAATTCTGCGTACGTTCAGAATTGAATCTGGATAACTCAAAAAAGCCGGACTTGAACTGTAATTTATGCCTGTGCAGCCAGCTGCAATAGACAGATTTTCTATTGTGCGCAGATGATAGAGTGCTTCTGGAATGTCTTCGGCATATTTAATTTCTATCTGGTCATTTTTCATTTGTGCGTATCCTGCGGTATTTTGCTGCTAGAATAATGCCTGTTATCAATGTATTTGGTTCTACACATTTACATGGCATTGATGTAATAAACTGCTCAATTTCTGCTTTTGACGGCATTTTATTTTGTTCAATAAACTCATTTATTGTAAAATATTTAGAAGCTTCGCAATATTTGCAGTGGTGCACTCCAGCTTTATCAAAACCTTTATGAATGTCTTCGTATTCAGAAGTTACCCTGAAATATTCAATTGTTGTAATTGAACAGTCCTGTATTGTGTATACGGGCAGAATGCACGAAAGAACAGGCGTTCCGTCTAGGAGCACTGTACATGAACCGCATCTGCCTTCGCCACATCGCATTTTGCTTCCACAAAGATTAAATTTACTGCGCAGAATATCAATCAGCTTTTCTGTTCCGTTTATTTCTAGAGATTCAATTTTATCATTAATTACGCAATCAATTTTCATCTGGCATTTCCTTTTGTGCTAAAAGATTAAAAATGCTGTCTGTCTGCAATGGCAGATTTGTTACAGGCACACCGATTGCTTGAGAAACTGCCGAACTGAATGCTGCTGGCAATATGCTTTCGATTATGGAACCAATTTCTTTTGGATTTTCGCCAGACTGAATAAATGAAACTTTTGGATAAATTATATTGAGTGAGTTTGGTTCAACAAAACTTGTTAGCAGTTTTGCAGATTCTGTTTTTACTGCTGAAATTGCAGATTTTTCATCAAGCAGTTCACCGCATTCAATAGCAATATTTACATCTCTTACAGAAATTTCATATGTAACAGTGTTGACTTCAACTTCAACAACAGCTGCAGCCCATGATGTTGCCAGAAAAGGCTGACCGCAAAAATCCTGTGTGTTCCACGGTTTTTTTCGTGAAGGCATAAATGTTTTTTTTACGGAAATTGGCAACGGCTGCCTGAACCTTGATTTTTGAAGCGACATGCAGCATTTTTTTAACAGTTGCGTCATTACTGTTATGTTTAAAGAAAGAACATCTGGTTCTTCTGGTTCTTCTGTATTTGAATAGTCTGTTTCAAAATTTACGTTTTCAGGTGAAATATCAAGAAGCTTTTCTATCAGCCTGAGCCAGATTGTTTTCAAATGTTCAGATGGAGAAAAAATCTTTACAGAAAGAGAGCCGTCTGTTTCAAGTGTCGTTTCAAGCGAATATTTGTTTCTTATTAAATCTTCTGCAAGAAAGCAGCTGCCTTCATGTGCAACAGCTAGTCCGATTCCCCTTAAGTGTTTGTGTGTGTTCTTTGAAGATGATTCTGATATCAGATTGTATGCAGAATTTCTTCTTTCGTATTCACTTGATTCTTGCTCTGTTTTTGATTCTTTATCAATAAAGGCGCGTCGTATAGAAGCTTTTTTTATAACTTCATTAACTGATGATGTGTCAATCTTGCAATAAAAATCTTCATCATTCGGTTTCAGAAAGTTTTGCTTTCTAATCTGGTTTATATCAATTTTAAGCTGATTTGCAATGTAATGAATGTGATTTTCAATTGCAAAAAAAGCCTGTGTGTCGCCCCACGTAAAAGAGCAGTTTAGCGGCGGCTGGTTTGTTTTTATGGCATATGCATCGATTCGAAGATTTTCTATCTTATATGCGCCTGTTGCTGCAATTACAAAACGGTCAAGAATATACTGAATAAACGGATTTATAATTCCAGCATTTACAAGCATGCAGATATCAAGCGATGTTATTTTGCCTTCATTGTTGCATGAAGTTCTGAATCTGATTGAAGCCGGTTCTATACGTTCAATGTATGTTTCCTGTTCAGAAAGTGAATAAACTAATTTAACTGGTTTGTGCAGATGAAAAGAAGCAACTGCTATTTGTGCTGCAGTTACACTTGTAATCCATGTGTCATTAATTTTAGTGTTCACTTGGTGTGTTTTGTGAATTAAAATATGGCTGTCGTTTATGGCAAGTGTTTCTGCTACTGTTGATCTTAAGTGTTTTGCCCATTGGGAGTTTGTATAAATATGAAGCTGTTTGCCTGTATATGAAACAACGCAGCTGTTTCTTTCTACTTTTGGCTGTACAAAATCAAGCGAAAATGTCTGCTCAAATTTGTGTTCTTCTTTTTCAAAAGTGCTGTCAGGTTCGCCATGAATAATCGAGCGGTTTGCAATAAGCTGATCAGCAGAAAATGAATCTGTAAATTCAAGTCCCATAGGAATATTTAGCGGATCCATTGAAAAACCGATTGACGGTAAAAGTTCGTTAAGCTGGTGCTCATCTGGACCTACAAGAATTCCAAGCGGCTGACCTAAATATAAAATTTCTTTGTCTGCAAAAATGCTTGTACTTGCATTTTTTACGGCAACATTATTTGAGCCTGGTATGTCTTTTGCGCTAAAAAACGAAACTCCTTCCGGCAGTTCCGGCAGTTCAATTTCAGGCACTGTGCCGCATTGAACAGGGCTGCGCACAAGCAGTCCAAAAAGCATATCGTCAAGGACAATGTCGCTTGAAAATGTCTGTGTGTAGACAAACTGCTTTTTAGCATGAGAGGCACGTTTCTTTTTGGGTTTTGCTTCATTTTCAAGCATGGTGGGCTTTTCCTATAGAAAGCACCGTTTCAATAACACGATCTGCCATTTCATCTGTCATGTCTGGCCATAATGGCAAAGTAATTGTCTTTTCAAAATGTTCCTGTGCATTTGGAAAATCTTCAGCTTTTAATCCATATTCATTTTTGAAATATGTCATTCTGAAATGTGGAATAAAGTGCATTGAAATGCATATGCCTTCATCTTGAAGAAGAGAACCAAATTCGTTTCTGTTTATTTTCAGCATTTCAGGTTTTATGCGCAGAAGATATAAATGCCATGCATTTCCGTCTCCGTCTGGGGGAACGGTCAAAAAATCAATGTTTTTGAATGCATTATTATAGCGTTCAACAATGCGCTTGCGTTTTTCAAAAAGTGTGTCTGCTTTTTTCAGCTGTTCCCTTCCAATTGCGCCAAGAATATCCGGCAGATTGCATTTGAAACCTGCGTCAACAACATCATATTCCCACGAAGCCTTATCTTTTGTGTAGCGGTCCCAGATTGGCCGGTCAATTCCATGAAGGCGCATTACCTGCATTCGCTTGGCATATTCTTCGTTGTTTGTTGTTATCATGCCGCCTTCGGCAGTTGTTATTGTTTTTGTGGCATAAAACGAAAATACACCGATATCGCCTAATGTGCCCGCAAAACCATTTTTGGTTTTTGAAGGGAAGGCGTGTGCTGCATCTTCTACAATTTTTACATTATAGTGCTCTGCAAGCTGTTTCAGAGCGTCCATATTGCATACGTTTCCGGCAATGTGAACAGGAACGATAGCTTTGATTTTTTTTCCATTTCTGGCATCTTGTTCAAGTTTTTGTTCAACAGCATCTGCTGAAATGTTATAAGAATCTTTTTCGATGTCGGCATATTCAATATGTGCACCAAGATGACGTGCTGCAAGTGCAGTTGAAGCAAATGTATAAGGGGTTGTTAAAATTTTATAGCCGTCTTTTAAGCCAAGTGCATCATATGCAAGCATAAGACCAGAAGTTGCACTGTTTACAGCAAGAGCACATTTTGCATTAATTTTTTGTGCAAACTCTTTTTCAAAAGCCATTGTTTCTTTTCCGGTTGTAATCCAGCCGGAACGCAGAACGCGCAGAACAGCTTCTTCTTCTTCTTTGCCAAGTGAAGCAACTGAAAAATTAATTTTTTCCTTGAGCATTATAAAACTCCTTAAGGGATGGCACAGCTTCGCAAAGTGTCTTGATTAAATATTCTTTGTTTCTGTAAAGTTCTTTTTTTGATTCATCGTAAATGCAGACAGCTTTTAGTTTTGCAAGCAGGTCTGCAAGTTCTTTATCTTTATATGGCAAAGATTTAAGCTTTAAGATTTTTGGATATTCTGTTTTTGTCGGGTTTTCTTCGTCTATCCAGAGCGGTTCGTCAAGGCGTTCGCCCTTTCTTGAACCGATAAATTCAATTTTGATGTCTTTATTTGGCTCAAAACCGGAAAAGCGTATAATCTGTTCTGCTATGTCAACAATTTTGATTGGTTCGCCCATGTCAAGCAGATAGGAAAGACCGTTTTGACCAACGCCACCGGTCTGAAGCACAAGCGAACATGCTTCTGGAATAGTCATGAAAAAACGCTTCATTTCAGGGTGTGTAACTGTTACAGGTCCGCCGGTTTTTATCTGTTCCATAAAAAGCGGAAGAATTGAACCGCGGCTGCCTAAAACATTGCCAAAGCGTACAAACATGAACGACTGGTCTTTAGAAGCTTTTTTTGCAGCAGCGAGCACTAATTTTTCAGAAAGCATTTTTGAAACGCCATAAGTTGAAACCGGTTCAACTGCTTTGTCTGTTGAAATAAGCACAAAACGTTTTACGTTTGAAGCAAGCGAAGCTTCAAGCAGGTTCTGTGTGCCGAAAACATTGTTCTCAATTGCGGCAACCGGGTTTTCTTCCATCATTGGCACATGTTTATAAGCTGCACAATGGAAGATTACGTCGATATGCATTTTTGGAAGCAGCCATTCAAGATATGATTTGTCTTTTAATTCACCAATAATTGGAACTATTGTTGCTTTTTCTCCGACACCTTCAGCCTGAAGTATTCGAAGTTCTTTGTCTATGTGATAAATAGAATTTTCACCGTGACCAAAAAGATAAAGACGTTCTGCTCCACCTGAAAGCAGCTGTCTTGCAAGTTCTGAACCTATTGAACCGCCGGCACCTGTTATGAGAACGCGTTTGCCGCGAAGGTATGACAATGTTTCTTTTAAAGAAATTGTAATAGGTGTGCGTCCAAGCAAATCAAGCGGATTGATTTCGCGAGCCTGAACAAGATGTGCTTTGCCTTCGACAATTTGCGAAACGCTTGGAAGAATTTTGATTTTTGAAAATCCCGCTTCGCTTAAAATGCCGTACACTTCGCGAAGACGTTCATTTTGTGCGCTTGGCATTGCAATTATTGCTTCGTCATAAGCACCAGGTTTTAAAAGACCTGCCATGCTGATTGGACCATAGATTGGAATACCGTTGCGCTGTTTGCCGATAAGGCTTGTGTCATCGTCTAAAAAGGCTGTAACACGTCCAAAAATCTTTTTTGCTTCAAGTTCGTCTGCTATCATCTGGCCTGCAAAACCTGCACCGATGATATAGACACGCACATCATTTTTTAATGACATTAAAGTTTGTCCTAATATTGACTAGTTTCTTTCCTCTAAAACAGGAGGTACAAAAAGCCAGACTTTTTTTGTGCAGTTAAAGTCTTAAACTGCACAAAAATAATTGCAAAATTAAAAAATCAAGAGTTCAGGGCATCTAAAAAAAATTAGAGATGACTGCGAATTTTGCTGCCACCAAAAATTTAAATTTTCAGCGACTCTATTTACAATTATAATTAAACATTTTAGCACAACTATTTTCATATTTCAATGTCAGTTGCAAATAATAGAAGAAAAATGATTTTCTGCTTGTTTTTAGCTATTTTTTGATTGTTAGTGTTTAATTAAATATCTAAAAAATATATGTTTTGAAAATTGTTTTATTCTTGCAGAGTTTTTCCTTTGGTGTTCTCTGTATGTGTTCGTTCAACATGCTGCCGTTTATGTTTTTACAGATATCAATGTAAGAAAACATAAACGAGAACAATACTTCTGCCGAAAATCAGAAAGTATATAGATGTGAATTCTTAAAAAGATATTTTAAGAAACAAATGTATCGAAAAATTTTGTCATGCATAAAGATGATAGATGAGGTTTTATGAAAAAACGGTTATTTTTAGTTGCAACAATGCTTGTTTTTGTTTCTGTGTTGACTTTTGCTCAATCTCTTACAATTGTGATTGTTCAGCGTGATTCTTCTACGACATTGGTTCGTGATATGACACGTCTTTTGGAAACTTCACTTATGGATGCTTTCTTTGATGACGGTTTTATAGTTTCAAATGAACCTGTAGTTGTAACAGGAACAAGCAATGAATTGTTTATAGAGCATCTTGCTTCTGCCGGAACTGGCGGAATGGGATATATTGTTCCTGTAATTATAAGATATGGAGAAAATTCTGGTGATTCAACTTTCGTTGAACTGGAATGGGAAGTTTTATCTAATAATTACAATGTTTATGCAAGTGGCATTGTTGATCAGCCAAAGCTGCATGCAGCTTTAAATAGAAAAGATTGTGAAAAAGGTCTTAGAAATTTTTCTGTCGGTCTTGAAAAAGAAATTGGAGCTGCAATCCGGTTTCAGGCTCAAGCTCAAAAGAAGAAAACTCAGGAACTTTCTTATAAACGATAACTTTGAATGTTTTTTTAGTTTATGATTAAAAAAACAGAACTTAACTAAAAAAAAATTGGAGCTTAGCGAGGAAAATATGAAACGTTTTGGTCTTATTTTGTTGATGGCGGTTTTTGCTGTTGTTTCTGTAATGGCTGCATCGTCATCTGTTGCCTGGGAAGGCCGTGCTGCACGGGGTAGTGCAGATGCTTTTCCTGCTGGTGGAAATTATGCACAGAGCAGAATTTTTTCTAAAGGCGAAATTGTAGACGTTGTTAATCCTTCAAATGGCAAAACAGCCACTGTTGTAATTACTGGTTCTACAGATTTATCGGGTGTTCTTGTTTTGCTTTCTCCGTCTGCAGCTTCTGCACTTGGCGTTGAAAGCGGA
>JAKSTS010000076.1 GCA_024402455.1 Treponemataceae bacterium | reverse complement strand
TTGTTCTTTCAAGACCCATACCTGTATCTACATTCTGTTTTGGAAGTGGAACCAATGTTTTTTCATCTACGCGGTTGTACTGCATAAATACGTTGTTCCAGATTTCCATCCAGTTTGCAGAATCTGTACCCTTATTAGAACCTTTTGGTGGAAGACCTTCTCCAACCCAGTAAAAAATTTCTGTATCAGGGCCACAAGGACCTGTTGGACCTGCTGCCCACCAGTTATCGCTTGCTGGAAGATATGCAATCTTGTCTTCCGGCATACCGTTTTCAATCCAAATAGAAGCTGCTTCATCATCGCGTGGAGCATTTTCATCTCCGGCAAATACAGTTACAGATATTTTTCTAGGATCAAGGGCAAGCCAGTCTTTTGATGTAAGGAATTCATAAGAAAAAGCGATAGATTCCTTTTTAAAATAATCACCTAAAGACCAGTTACCGAGCATTTCAAAACAAGTTAAATGAGCAGGATCTCCTACTTCATCAATGTCGCCCGTTCGAACACATTTCTGATAATCTGTAAGGCGTGTTCCTGCCGGATGTTTTTCACCAAGCAAATAAGGAACAAGAGGATGCATTCCTGCAGTTGTAAACAAAACTGAAGGATCATTTTCTGGAATCAAAGACTTGCCTGAAATTTCAGCATGTCCTTTACTTTTAAAAAATGCGATGTATTTAGAACGCAATTCATTAGCTGTCATAATGCATTATTTTATGAAAAGTCCAGCTTAAATGTCAATGGCATTAAGCCAAAACAACATTTAAATTACAGACAAAATGTAACTGAACTCATTTTTTTTCATCAAAACATAATTTATACATAACTTCTTATGCATAACTTCTGACATTTTTTTAACAGAAATCATTAATTTAATTTTATAAAACAGTTTCTAAAAAATTCCACAGACATCAATGATTTTTTCAGAAATTTTCAAAGAGTCTTGAAGCACTGCATATAAAACTGATATCATAATGCAATGAAACGTTTTACAACTATATTTTTTATATTGACCGTAATCACACTAAGCATTTTTGCAGTTTATACTTATAAAAAACCAAAAGAATCTGAACACAAGACAATCAGCGCAAAAATAATAAAACCAAATGCACAGTCATCTGCCGTCGAAGAAGAAGACATTTTTATCGAAGAAACAGAAACAGAGCTTCAAACTTCATTAATTGAACTCATGCCCGGCGAAACATTGATTAATGCAATTTCAATCGATATGAACAATGACACTTTTGATGACCAGGTTATCAGCATAAGAAAAGCCGGTTCAAATTCCATTTTTTTGATTACAGGGCTTTACGATTCCAAAAAGAAAATTTATGAACGAAAAAGCGAAATTAATACAGAAATAACCAAAAGTGACTCATTTTCTTTTTCCGTACAGGATATGACAGGCGACCACAAAAATTCACTGACATACACAGGCTTAAACAGCAAAGAAGAAACTGTTTTAAAAGTGCTTTTGCCTGAAACAAAAGGCAATGATTTCAAATATAACGTCATTGCAGACTTTACAGCAGATGCAAGCATATTTATTCAGCAGATTCAGCGCAGCGATCCGTATTATTTTTCTCAGGTACAAGGCGAAAGTTTTCCAATCTGGGTTTACAGTTCAGACACATCAAAAAATAAAGATTCTTTAGACCAAATTCAGACAATGTATAACTGGAACCCTCTGACAAAAAAATATACAAAAGTTTCTGAAAACAGAGTTGAAGGCAAAAAAATTGCAGCAGAAGAACTGCAGAAAATTCAAGATGGAACACCACAAACTTTTGAAAAATTTCTTGACGGCTTATGGTTTAAATCATCTGCCGGAGATTCAAGCGTCCGCTATGTTTTCTTTAACCCAGAAAAACACGAAATAATCTTTTCTGCAGACACAATACAGGAAATTTATCAATGGAATACAACGTCGCTGCGCAGAGGCGGGGCAAAACTGACAATGGTAAATACTTCAGTTACAAGCCTTGTCCGTCGATTTGACGTTTCGTTAAATGACATCGACGAAATAAAAGTAAAAGTCAATGATGACGTAAAAATGGCCGTCATGCAGGAAACACTCTGGGATGGCACTTACAAAAAAATCAGTATTCAGTCAATGACAGCCCAGCAGCCGGATTTTGACCAGACAATTTTGAAACAGATTGAAACAAGCAGCCATATCTGGACAACAAATACAAACATGTCAATAACAATCAAAAACGGTCAATATTCAATTACAAGTGAATCATGGACAGCAAATGGAGCCGTTACATCTTTGCGCATAAAAAACACAACATTACTGCAGTTCAAGTCATTTTCAGATGAAAAATATCTACATGGATATTATCTGCCTTCTTTTACAACAACGACAACCGGCACAGACATACGCGAAACACTTGTTCTGACACCAGTTTCAATTACGACAGACGGTTTTGCAAACACAACAGCACCTGCAATAAAACTTGAAAGGCTTTTAACTGCCGAAAATTAATTTTTTGAAACATGTTTAATTTATTTAATGATAAAAGACTCTAAAAATTGCAATTTTCAAAATTCACTTTTTAATCTGCAGCCACTTTGATTTTTATATTCTGCCAGATTTAAAAACAGCGCGACTTTGACACAAGCATAAAAAAAGCAGTTCTGAAACGATTCAGAACTGCCCATTATCTTGCGCTATTCTTCAAAAACAGGATAGCATTCGAACCCAGCATTACGCAAAGCCTGTGCAACAGAACCATCTGTTTCTTTTACAACAACGGCCGTATAATTATTTCCGCTTGGTTTTGTCTGTTTAAGCACTTCCGGTCTGAAACCTGCTGCAACAAGACGTTTAACACAATTTTCTGCATTATTCTCGTCTTTAAAAAGACCAACCTGCTGCCAGATTACTTTTTGATTTTCTGCTTCTTTTGCAGATGCAACAGCTTTTTTATTTGAATATCTTAAAGCAGCTTCTTTTGCATCAAAACCAGCATTTTTTCGTGGAATAAAATAAAAATATGGCAGAGGCAGAACTTCTGCCCTTCCATTTGCACACGCAGCTTCCGGTGTTTTTGCAAAATCTGTTTCAAGTTTCTGCGCATAAGCCACATCGCCCGTCAACCACCATAGCGAAAAAAGAATGGCAGGCTTTTCACAGGCCATCGCCGGATCATCTAAAAAGCTGACAAAATGACTGACAGGCGTATCTAGTTCTTCTGGCGTCGAAGCTTTTAATACACCGCACCAGACAGCAAGCATTTTTGCCTTTGCACCAGCCGCATCGTCACTTTCTATTGCCAGAATTGAATCCAAGACACTTTCTGCTGTTGCTGTTTCACCTGCTGCAAGAATACTAACTGCAGCATCAAGCCGGACGTCAACGTTAGGCACAGTTTTATCAAGAGCAATTACAACAGAATAAGATTCATAAGCATCCCGATAAAGAGCAGCCTGCTGCTGTAGACGTCCTAAAAACAGCATGATTTCCTTTTGCTCATTCAGATCTTGAACACCAGGCAAAGAACCTTTTATATAATTAATTGCACTCTCGACAGAACCGGTTTTTACAGCATTGGTTATAACCTGCGAAGTTTCTGCAAAAACAGACGACATAAATAAAATCGTTACAACCAGACAAATTCCAGACTTTGCTTTTCTAGCAACCCCAGCAAAAATTTTATTCATTTGTTTTTTCTTCCGACACTGATTCAGTTTGAAAAGATTCAGTTTCTTTCAAAGAACCGCCTGCTTCTTTTTTAGCAGCCTTTGACTTGAAAAAAGATTTCTTTTCACGTTTTATTTTCGGCATCTTTTTCTGCCGGCTCCACATAGCTTTTTGTGCTTTAAGTTTTTCAACTTCTGCTTCAGCTTCCTGTGCTTTTCTTACAGCAGAATCCCTTCCGATTGTAAACGGCAGCACAAATATTATGCCGACACAGAAAGAAACAAACATTGTCACAAATACAGGCACATTCTGAAAACTCACAAAAATCAAAGAAACACCGCACCGGTTATCAATATTAAATGCAGCAAAAACAATTGCAAACAGCAAAATCAAAACAAGCTTTATTAAACGCCACGGCATTTTTGTTGCTCCTTTCCGAGAAACCGCAGATGCTTTTTTATGCTGGCTTTCACGGTTTTCAGTTTCGTTTTTTTCTTCAACTTTCACTTCTTCAGCAAGTTGAGTTTCTGTGGTTTTCAAAGTTTCTTTTTTTTCACTTTTCCAAAAAGTTTTCATAACATTCCTGCCTTGTAAATGAATTTCAGCTATTTCAAAAATACTAAAAATAAGACACTAAAAACTGCAATTATTTACAGATATAATCTGCATTTTCAACTTCAAAACTTTCCTACAGAAAATGAAGTTTGCAACAGGCGTTTTCTTAACTGTCTTTCAGCAGAGAACCTTTGAAAGTATTGCCATTAAGTTCATCTAAAGAAACATGAACAAAATTGCCAATTAAAGATTTATCTCCTGCAAAAACAACCCTTTCATCCCGTTCAGTGCGTCCCAAAACTTCAAAAGAATTATCGCGGCTTTCTGCTTCAACAAGAACAAGCACCTTTTCTCCAATGCGTTTCAAAAGATTCTCTTTTGTAATGACAAGCTGCTGTTCTATAATTTTAGCAACACGCCGTTTCTTTTCTTCAACAGGAATCTGATTTTTCATGCTGAATGCGACAGTTCCTTCTCGTGGATTATAATAATACATATAAGCCGCTTCATAGCGTACCTGCTGCATGAGAGAAACTGTCTGTTCAAAATCTTCTTCTGTTTCACCAGGAAAACCTACAAGAATGTCTGTAGAAAGCGAAACATCTGGAATGCGGCCGCGGATTTTTTGAACAAGTTCAAGATAATGTTCGCGTGTATATTTGCGGTTCATTGCCTTTAGCACTGCATTTGAACCATTCTGCACTGGCAGATGAATATGACGGCACAAAACACGTTCTCTTGCAATTACATCAATCAGGCGGTCAGACAAATCTTTCGGATGACTCGACATAAATCTAACCCAGCCTATTGAAGATTTTGTTTCGCGTATATGTTTTGCAATCCGTTCCAAAAGTTCCGGAAAATCAACAGTATTGACAGTGCCGTCTTCAAGAGTTTCTTCAAATCTGTATGAATTTACATTCTGGCCAAGAAGCGTAATTTCTTTTACAGAATGAGCACTAAGCATATCTATTTCTTTAATAATTTCTGCTGCAGAACGTGAAATTTCCCTGCCGCGGACGTATGGAACAATGCAATATGAACAGAAATTATTGCAGCCATGCATAATCGGTACAAAAGCCTGAAAAGCGCCAGGTTCATACGAAAGAGGCGCAAATGAATAAACTGCGTCTTCTTCAAGATTAACAAGCTCACGATTTTGTTCAACTGCATCAATAATGTCTTGAAAATGCTGTTTTTTAAATGTGCCGACAACATAGTCAACCACAGGAAACTGAATTTTCAAGCTGTCCTTTAATCTTTCTGCCATACATCCAGTAACAACGACAGTCAATTTTTTTAACGGAACTTCGCAAGGTCTGCTAACACGATGATGTGCCATAACTTGTTCGCCGCTGCGTTCTTTTTTTAAAGCCGAATACCAGCCGAGACGGCCATGTATTCTGGTCTCTGCGGTTATACGCACAGAACATGTATTTATAATAACCAAAGCTGCTGTTTCAGCATATTCTGCTGCTTTCCAGCCACGTTCTAAAAGCAGCTGTTCAACCGAAGCAGATTCTGCTTTATTCATCTGCCACCCATAAGTCTCACAAACATAGGTCATTATGACTCCTCAGAAAATTCCGTGTAAGCATACGCATTATGATTATGAATGCTTTCAAAATTTTCAGCTTCTACACTAAACCAGCTGAAAGGTTTTTCGGCCCGTGGATTTTCACCGGAAGCAAAATCCCTAAGTCCTATATAAACTTCACGGACTAAATCTTCTACAAACCGTGGATTTTCATACGCATGTTCAGTTACAAACTTTTCATCTTCACGTTTCAATACTGAATAAAGTGCACAAGATGCACACGATTCAACCAGCTCAATAATATCTTCAATCCAGAAAAACGATGTATTCTGCACTTTTACAGTTACAATTCCACGTTGATTGTGTGCACCGTTTGAGCTTATTGCTTTTGAACAAGGACAAAGTGTCGTTACAGGAACAGAAATGCTTACGAAAAATTCAGATTTTTTTTCTTTTTCACTGTTTTCGCTTTTACGAACTGTTCCTTCATAAACGCATTCGTATGCCATCATGCCACACTGCCCTGTTACAGGTGCTTTTTTCTCAAGATAAAACGGAAACCGTAACGTACCGAAAGCTTCGGCAGCATCCAAAGTTGTACGAATTTCTTCAAGCATAAGCAGAAAATGCCGCATCGACAGATTTTCATGATATTTATGAAAAACCGTAACAAAGCGGCTCATGTGCGTTCCTTTAAAATGCTTTGGAAGATTTACATACAAATCAACTACAGCAGAAGTTGTCTGTGTATGGTTTTTGCGGTCAAGCACATGAACCGGATACTGCAAATTTTTTACGCCAACTTTTTTAAGCGGTATTTCGCGGTCATCCTGCTGTTTTTGAATGTCTATCATTTTGATTCAGCTGCAGCCAAAGCTGCTTCCAGGACATTCTGCATAAGCATTGCGATTGTCATAGGGCCAACACCTTTTGGAACTGGTGTTATATATGAAGCAACTTCTTTTGCATTTTCAAAATCAACATCGCCGACAAGACGGAAACCGCTTTTTTTAGTTGCATCAGGAATGCGGTTTACACCGACATCAATAACTACAGCACCTGGTTTAATCATATCTGCACTAATCATTTTTGGACGTCCAACAGCCGCAACAAGAATATCTGCCTGTTTTGTAATTGAAGCCAAATCTTTTGTGCCTGTATGACAGATTGTTACTGTAGCGTTTGTTTCGCGGCGTGCAAGAAGCAATGAAACAGGTTTGCCGACAATATTTGAACGACCGACAACAACGGCATGAGCTCCGTCTGTTTTTATTCCCATTGTTTCAAGCAAAACAATAATTCCGTGCGGAGTGCATGGCAAAAAAGCTTTTCGTCCGATAACCAGATTTCCAACATTTACAGGGTGAAAACCATCAACATCTTTTTCAGGCTTTATAGCCATAATAACTTTATCTTCATCAATATGCTTCGGAAGCGGAAGCTGTACAAGAATTCCATGAACAGAAGGGTCATCGTTAAGTTCATCTATAATTTTTAAGAGCTCTTCTTCAGAAGTTGATTCCGGCAGACGAATAGAACGGTCTTTCATGCCAACTTCTGCAAGTGCTTTTTCTTTTCCGGTTACATAAGAAACACTGGCAGGATTTTCACCGACAAGAATCACTGCAAGACAAGGATGAATTCCTGTTTTTACCAGTTCGGCTGTTTTTTCAGCAACACGATGACGAACATCTGCTGCAATCTGAAAACCATCAATAATTTCTGCACTCATAACAAACTCCTATATCTGTTAAAAAATTAAATTTTGCATCTAAAAAATCAAGAAGCACTTTAAAAAACATATTCAAAGCGCATTAAAACCAAACCAATGAAATCATATAAATTTATTTCATATATCTCAAGATTACTCAAAAAACTGCATTATTTTCTGCATAACTGTAACCGTTTCATTGTTTCAGCTGTTGAAATTATACACGAATCGATTTAAGTTTTTACAGTCATTTCCATAGACAATAAAACGGAAAATGCGCTATATTAACAATACCGATGTTTTACAGACTGTAGTGTAATGGTTTTCTGCTTTTTTATCCATACTAATTCAACAAATTGCAGAACCAGAATATTGCAAATATATGT
>JAKSTS010000075.1 GCA_024402455.1 Treponemataceae bacterium | reverse complement strand
AAGCAGAAGACAACCATAATAGGCACCAATCTTTTTGCCTGTAAAAGGTTTTGTAACGCTTGCAGCAATTTTATCAAAACCAACGACATCACGAAGCAATTCAAGAAAATGAATGACGTTTGTTTCGCCGTTATAAGGTTTTTCGAGAGCAAGATAATTATTTGCTTTCAAGTTGATGTTTTCATCAACTTTCATGTCGTTGTTTACCTGTTTAAGAACATTGTGGCATGCAGAACAAAGTGTTACCACATCATTGCCTTCATCGCGGGCAGAAGCCAATGTGCGCACAGCCGAAAGCTTTGATGCAATTTCGTCTCTTGCCATTGTGTAGGCACCGCCGCAGCACTGCCAGTCTGCAATTTCTTTAAGAGTTACGCCCAATTTTTCTGCAGCAAAGCGGCCATAGCGGTCTAAATCTTTGCCTTTTGTTTTAAGGGTGCAACCTGGATAGTAACTGTAAGTCATAAAGTTATTTTCCTTCTGTTGAAGCTGCTTCAAAAACATTTTCAAAGCAGCTTTCAAACCTCAATTAACACATTTGTTCCGGATGGAACACTTCATCAAATTTTTCTTCAGTCAAGAAACCTAATGCAACACAAGCTTCTTTAAGGGAAATATTCTCTTTGAAAGCTTTTTTTGCAGTTTTTGCTGCATTTTCATAACCGATATATGGATTAAGTGCAGTTACAAGCATGAGCGAGTTATGCAGGTTGTGGTGCATTTTATCTTTGTTTGCTGTAATTCCTACAGCACAATTATCATTAAACGAAATGATTGATTCAGACAAAAGACGTGCACTCTGAAGGAAATTGTAAATACAAACAGGCATAAAAACGTTAAGTTCAAAATTGCCCTGGCTTGCAGCCATTCCTACAGCAACATCATTACCCATAACCTGAACAGCAACCATTGTTACCTGTTCGCACTGTGTCGGGTTTACTTTGCCAGGCATAATTGAACTGCCCGGTTCGTTTTCTGGAATATGAATTTCACCAAGGCCATCGCGAGGACCTGAAGCAAGCCAGCGGACATCGTTTGCAATTTTCATCATGTCGCAGGCAAGTGCTTTAAGTGCACCGTGTGCAAAAACAAGTTCGTCTTTGCTTGTAAGTGCATGGAATTTATTTGGTGCAGTAACAAAGTGTTTGCCTGTAAGTTTAGAAACAGCTTCTGCAACTTTTTCATCAAATTTTTCAGGTGCATTCAAACCTGTGCCAACAGCTGTTCCACCAAGAGCAAGTTCTTTCAAAGCAGGCAAAGCAGCCTGCAAAAGCATTTTGTCTTTTTCAAGAGAAGAGCGCCAGCCTGAAATTTCCTGGCTGAATTTAATTGGTGTTGCATCCTGCAAATGTGTACGGCCGCTTTTTACAATGCCTTCGTTTTCTTTTTCAAGACGAATAAAAGTTGCAATAAGCTTGTCAACAGCAGGAATAACCTTGTCTTCAATTGCTGTAACAGCAGCAATATGCATAGCCGTCGGGAAAGTATCGTTTGATGACTGACTCATGTTGATGTCATCATTTGGATGAAGCAAACGTGGAACGTTTGCGTTCGGAGAAAAGAAAGCACCGGCACTGAGACCAGCTGCAATTTCGTTGCCGCGGTTTGCAATTACTTCATTTGCATTCATATTGCTCTGTGTGCCGCTTCCTGTCTGCCATACAACAAGAGGAAAATGGTCATTAAGAGCACCAGAAATAACTTCGTCGCAAGCTGCACAGATTGCAGAAAGTTTTTCGCTTGTCATTTTCTGCGGCTTAAGCATGTTGTTTGCCATTGCAGCAGCTTTTTTCAAAATGCCAAAAGCCTGTGTAATTTCGCGTGGCATAGTTTCAATGCCTACACCGATTTTAAAATTTTCATGGCTGCGTTCTGTCTGTGCTGCCCAGTATTTATCAGCAGGCACCTGCATGTCGCCCATTGAATCATGTTCAATTCGATAATTCATATTTTTTCCTAATAATGCAAGAAAAGCTTCTATATAAATAGAAAGATTTTCTAAAAATAATTTAAGCCAGTCCTAAAAATCATATTTTTTAGGACTTTCCTTTGTATGTTTAACAAACGCAAACACACGGCAAACTGCAAAACAAAGTTTGAAATGCAGCATGCCTAAAAAATCATTCAATATCAGTTAAAAGAAAGCTGCTTGATAACATCTTTCAATGCATCAGCAGATTTTTTCAGCAATTCAATTTCACCGTCTGTAAGTGGAGCTGTAAGTTTTCCGGCAAGACCATTCTGATCTACAATTGAAAGTGTACTCAAAGCAACATCATCAATGCCGTATTCGCCGTGCATCATTGTTGAAACAGTCAAAGTTGTGTCCATGCCGCTAAAGAGGCAGCGCACAATGTGACAGACTGAAATTGCAACAGCGTAGAAAGTTGCACCTTTGCGCTGAATGACTTTTCCACCAGATTTTCTGATATAATTTTCAACTTCGTCATGAACCAAAGATGGAACAATTTTGTCCTGGTTTGTCATGCATGAAGCATATTTGTCGATTGGAATATTTGAAATGTTTGCCAAAGACCACGGAACAAACGAAGAATCTCCATGTTCGCCAAAAACATGAGCATGAACGTTTTTCTGGTTGATTCCATAATATTCAGCAATGCGTGCACGAAGACGTGCAGTATCAAGAATTGTACCAGAACCGATGATGCGGTGTTCTGGAATTCCAGAAGTTTTAATAAACTGATAAGTCAAAATATCAACAGGATTTGCAACAATAATATAAATTGCGTTTGGTGCATATTTTGTAATCTGTGGAATAATTGTCTTTGTAATATTTACATTTGCCTGTGCAAGATCAAGACGGCTCTGACCTGGTTTTCGTGCCATTCCAGAAGTCAAAATAACGATATCAGAATCTTTTGCATCTTCATAGTTGCCGGCATAAATAGAACATGGAGCGCAGAATGGTGTTCCCTGACGAATATCCAAAGCTTCTCCAAGCGATTTTTCTACATTAATATCTACCATAACAATTTCAGAAGCAGTTCCCTGCACAGCCAAGGTATAGGCAATTGTAGAACCAACGCTGCCTGAACCAATAATTGTTACCTTGTTTCCCATAAAAACCTTCCTTAAAAAAGTATATCCTTAAGCTTAAGCGCATTAAGCGTAAAATAAGCTTGTATACACGAATATTTCGCAAACATTGCGGTTTATTCTCATTCTTTTAATTACTTTATCATTTTAGACTTTTTTTGGGAAGTAATTGTATCGTATTTAGATAAAATTTTATCTAATAACCCGTGAATTTTTCACAGCTTTGACATTCAGAAAGCACAGCACGATTTTCTAAAGCGCCTTAAAATTCTGCAAAGCATAAAACTTCTTCCATAACAATGAGTTGCGTGCTAGAATAACTGAATGAGACCATTCAAAGTTTATGCACCATATGAACCGTCTGGCGACCAGCCCGAAGCAATTAAAAAACTTTCAGAAGGCTTTTTAAGAGGAGATGCATTCCAGACATTAAAAGGTGTAACAGGTTCCGGCAAAACATTTACAATGGCAAAGATAATAGAAGCAATTCAGCGCCCTACCCTTGTCATCAGCCATAACAAAACACTTTCTGCCCAGCTTTACCGCGAATTTAAAAGCTTTTTTCCGGACAATGCCGTTGAATACTTTGTTTCTTATTACGATTATTATCAGCCGGAAGCATACGTACCGGCGCGCGACCTGTACATTGAAAAAGACGCTTCAATAAACGATGAAATCGACCACATGCGTCTTGCTGCAACTTACAGCCTGATGGAACGGCGCGATGTAATTGTTGTTGCAACAGTTTCATGCATTTATGGTCTTGGCATGCCAGATTTGTACCGCGACATGCGCATTCATATAGAAAAAGGCGAAACAATTGATACAATTGAATTTGCCAAAAAACTCACGAGCCTTCAGTATAAGCGCAACGATTTTGGTTTTGAACGCGGCGATTTCCGCATCCGCGGCGACACAATTGAGATTTTTCCTGCATACATGGAAACAGACGAAGCGTACAGAATTGACCTTGACTGGGAAGAAGTTGCAAGAATAAGGCGCGTGCATTCAATTTCAGGACAGACAATCGAAGAACTTGACGAAACGACAATTTATCCTGCAAAACACTTTGTTGTTCCACAAAACCTTTTGATAAATGCAGTTGACCGTATCAGAAACGAAATGACTGAACAGGTGGAACTTTTCAGACAGCAGGGCAAAATTCTTGAAGCAGAACGCCTTAAAACAAGAACAACTTATGACATTGAAATGCTTTCCGAAATGGGCCGCTGCCCCGGAATTGAAAACTATTCAGGACCAATTTCCGGAAGGAACCGCGGAGAACCGCCTGCAACACTTCTGCATTATTTTCCAGATGATTTCTGCTGCATGATTGATGAAGCACACGTAACAGTGTCGCAGATTGGCGCAATGTACGAAGGCGACCGTTCAAGAAAACAGAACCTTATTGATTTTGGGTTCAGGCTGCCAAGCGCACTGGACAACCGTCCGCTTAAAGCAGAAGAATTTGATAAAAAAGTACATCACACAATTTATGTTACGGCAACACCGCGCAAAGAAGAAATTGAACGTTCAACACAAGTTGTTGAACAGCTCATCAGACCGACAGGCCTTTTGGACCCGATTGTTTCCGTGCGCCCAAGCGAAGGTCAGATGGAAGACATTTATAAGGAAATAAAACTTAGAATTGAACGCAACGAACGATGTCTGCTGCTGACGCTTACAAAAAAAATGGCAGAAGATTTGACAGATTATCTTAGCGGTTTTGGTTTAAAAGTGCGCTACATTCACAGCGAAATTGACACAATTGAACGTGTCGAAATTTTAAAGAGCCTTCGTACCGGCGAAATTGACATTCTTGTTGGAATCAACCTGCTTCGCGAAGGCATTGACCTGCCGGAAGTTTCGTTCATTGCAATTCTTGATGCAGACAAAATCGGTTTTTTAAGAAGCGCCACAAGTTTGATTCAGATTATCGGACGCGCCGCAAGAAACCAGAACGGCACGGTTGTTATGTACGCTGACACAATAAGTCCTGCAATGAAAGAAGCAATTGCAGAAACAGAGCACAGAAGAGCAATTCAAAGTGCATATAATAAAGAGCACAACATTACACCAGAAACCGTACACAAAGCAATTGAAGACATTCTGGTTAGACAGGAAAAAAGCGCAAAAGAAAATACAGAAATTGAAACACAGGCAATTGTAAACAGCTTTAACCCGATGAACCCAAAAGAACGCAAAAAACTTATAAAAGCGCTTGAAGCACAAATGCTTGAACATGCTGAACGTCTTGAATACGAAGAAGCTGCTGCTTTGCGCAATGAAATTGAAGACATAAAAAAGAAATATGGCGATTAGAGCGCAATTTTTCCAGGAGTTTAAATGAAACTGACTATTACAGGTTCCGGCACAAGCCATGGCATGCCGGTTATTGGCTGCAGCTGCAAGGCGTGCACATCTAAAAATCCAAAAGACAAACGGTTCCGCACAAGCGCAATCGTACAGAACAAAGATACATTTGTTGTAATTGATACAGGACCAGAATTCAGACTTCAGGCACTGGCTTATGGATTAAAAAAGCTTGACGCCGTGCTTTTAACACACGCACACGCAGACCATGTACACGGTCTTGACGACATCCGCGTTTTTTCAATAGACCGGACAATTTCTGTAATTTCAGACCCGAACACACTCGAAGAAGTGCGCTATGTTTATGATTATGCATTTAGACAGACACAGCGCGGCGGCGGCAAACCGCACATTGAACTTGTAAACTGCACAGATTTTGACCAAAACAAACCGCTTAAAATCGGCACAATAGATTTTGTGCCTGTACCGATGATGCACGGCATTCTGCCGACGACAGGCTGGAGATTTGGCAAATTTGCATATTTAACAGACTTGAGCTTTCTGCCGCCTTCATCTTTCGACAGAATAAAAGGCATAGAAGTGCTTGTAATAGACGGGCTTAGAACAAAGCCGCACGAAACACATTTTAATTTTGACCAGGCACTTGAAGTTGCAGAAAAGACATCTGCGACACAGATTTTTTTAACTCATTTCTGCCACGACTACACACATAAAGAAATTGCAAAAATGCTAAATGAAAAAAAGAAGAATTTTGAACGTCTTGCAGATTGCAGAGTTGAACCAGCCTTTGACGGACTTTCAATAGAAATATAATTTTAAAGACTTGAAAGATTCCTGTTCTATAACAACAGCATCTGTTATATAGAAGAAACCCGTCTGAGGAAGCATAAAAAAAGAGCCGCCGTAAAGGCAGCTCTTTATTGCATTATTGAAAATGCACTGATTAAATTGTTGCGCAAATCAGACTTTTTTTGTAACAAAACCGCTTCTCAAGCAGCGTGTACACATCTTAACTGTAAAAGTTGTTCCACCAACTTCAGTTTTTACAGCAACAATATTTGGCTTCCATGTGCGGCGCACGTGGTTATAAGATTTACTAACTTTATTACCAGAAAGTGAACCTTTTCCACAAATCTCACATCTTCTTGACATATTTGTACCTACCTAAATAGTTTCTTCATAATTAGAGCTTGAAGTTTATCAAAATCACCCAATAAGGTCAAGGCATACAATAAGATTTTTTTGACACTTGAAAGTGCCGGGTTTTTGCCTTAACCGTTACCTAAAAAAGCAGACAGCAAAAACTTTGCATTCACACACCCCTGCAAGCAAAAAATCAGAATGAATAAATCCAATGCTATGGTGTATTTATAAGTTTTGGATATGGTGTAGAAGACTGCCATATTGAAGAATCATTCGTAACAAGGTTACCTGCAGCTGTCAGCGGATCCGAAGTTCCGCTGACAGTTCCACTTCCAGATAGATTACTGGTAAAATCATAATAGAAATTACTACAAGTCGAACCAGAGAAAGCACTTCCACAAAGTGCACCACATCCTGTCGCTGCAGAAGCATATGTCGTATAACAATTGCTGATAGATGCACCTCCTCCCGCAGCCCCATACATACCTGTAATACCACCAATATCACAACCCGAAACTCCGCTAACAGTTCCTGTAAAATAGCAGTTTGAAATATCAGCATAGTTCCAGCCTGTAATACCACCTGCATGAGGTTGATAAGTTGCAGAAGTATAAATACTGCCAGTACAGTAACATTGGTCTATTTGTCCGTAATTTGCTCCTACCACACCTCCTGTAACACTTGCACTACCCAAAACTGATACGCTACTTGAACATTTTTTTACATTTCCGTAATTTAATCCTACTATACCACCAGAACTACCACCACCACTTGTTGTCATAACAGTTCCAGTTACTTTTAAACTTTCAATTGTTCCAGAAGTTGAATTTCTTGCAAAAAAACCTGAATATGCATTACCATGAACATCTTCAACAGGAGAAAGATTTAATGCTACTGTATGATTCTGCCCATCAAAAGTACCAGCAAAACCTGTTGATGCATTTGAAAATGATGTAGTTGTACTTACATCCGAATACAGTGTAATTGTTTTTCCGCTAAAATCCTGTGTACTGTGCATATTCATCAAATCATCAAAATCACTTTGATTTATAACAGGAAGTACTGCCGGTAAAGTTGCATATGCAGATGTGTAATCATAAACAAAAACCGGATGCACAGTTAAATCACCACGAGAAGAACCAAAAGAAAAAACATCTCCGGCAGCGGTTTCCCAGTGATCCAGTTTATAGCCACCCGGAGGCGTTACAGCCGGTGCAGTTCCGCCACTTAATCTGTTGTAACCGACAGACGTACTGCCACCACTTACAGAAGGCGGAGATAAACCTAAATCTGTATATATTTGAGGTACTTTTGCTATAGTCGTATCAAATGTTGCAACATATGGCGTCGGCAAAGAAAAGTGATTATCTCCTGGACCTATTGTAACAGCCCCGGAAGAAGTCTGGCGGTGCGTTCCATCCTGCATGGTTACATCAGCAGAAATTGAAACAACGTCGCCAATTTGAAAAGAAGACAAAACTTCCTGTATTTCGCTGGA
>JAKSTS010000074.1 GCA_024402455.1 Treponemataceae bacterium | reverse complement strand
GTCTTCTTCCATAAAAAGGTAAATATATGAAAGTGCCATAATGTGATAAATTTCAGCGATATCAGCATAATCAGCAGAAATATTTTTTGAAATGTTCAATGTTTTATGAAAGTCATTGTTTGTAAAAGCTGAAAGTGCATAAAGTGCATAAAAATTATTGAAAAGCAAAGAATCTTTTGGAATGTTACTGAATAAATCTGTATTGCTGCAAAAAAGTGCACAACATTCAAAAATTCGGTTTTGATGAAGTTTTAAAAAGCCGAGTGCTTCAAAATAATATGGCGTATTGCTTATTGAAGCAAAGTTTGATTCAATTGCCTGGTCAGTTAATGAATCCGAGATTGTGTTTGCAAGATAATTGTTAATAAAAAATTGATATGCTTTTTCGATGCAAAAATATTCTGTATTTTTTAATGGTTCTTCTATATAAGTCAAAGTTTCTTCAAAAGCTAAAATCCGATTTTTTTGTTTTTTTATAAAATAATTGCCTTTAAACATTCGTTTAGGAAAACTTTTTTGATATTTTTCAATAAAAGAAACAAAAGCATTGTATTTTTTGCTGATGTTTTCGGTCATGTCTTCGTAGTTTTTGCAATATTGAAAACTTGCGCCAAGAAGATAATGGCAGGCAAAATCTTCGTATGACGCAAAGCTAGTTAAAATCTCTTTTGTAAATGGAAGTGCAAGTTCTTTTGCTTCTTTTTCGTTTATTAATTCTGCGCCGATGCCCCATCGCAAAATTTCAAGTGCGTTTCCATAATTCCACGCCATAATTTGTGTTGAACCAAGTTTGTCTTGTATTAAAGGAATATATAAATACTGGCAGAGATTGTCAAAACATATGCCGTTTTGAACCGCCGAAAAAATCATTGATTCGGCGGACTGTTCAATTTGCAATTTATAAAAGATGCTGAAAGTATCGTTGTTGATATTTGAAAGCAGTTCTATTCTGTTGATTAAATCAAAGTAAGTATAAATTTCGAAGTTTTCCGCTAATATTTTTAAGGCAAGGTTCTGTTCATTTTTGAACGGGTTTAATTCATCGCTTGAAGCATTATTAAGTTCAATGCTGTTACAGGAAAGCATGCAGAAGATTTTGTCTTGTTCTTTCATTTTTGCAAAGCTGCTGTCTAGAGAAAAAGCATTTAGTGCAAAAAAAATGACAAAAAAAGAAAAAATAAATTTTTTCAAATTATTTCTCCTGTTGAAAATTTAAAACCTTCATGTGTTTCAGCTAAAAAAATAAAAGTGCACTTCAAACTTGAAAAGTAAATTCGAAGTGCACCTTTAATTATTTTCAAGATTACTTAATATTTAGAAAGATATCTGTCAATTTCCCACTGGCTTACACGTGTTTTGTATTCAAGCCATTCAAGTTTTTTGGCTTCAACATATTTTTCAAGGACATGCGGACCAAGAACATTGCAGACAAATTTGTCTTTCTGCAGTTCATCAAGTGCTTCTTCAAGCGAAGCCGGAAGAGAACCGATATGATGCTTTTTGCGCTGTGCTGCAGTCATTGAATAAATGTTGCCGTCTACTGCCGGAGGAGGAACAAGACCGCGCTTTACACCGTCAAGACCTGCAGCGATTGTTACGGCAAGTGCAAGATATGGGTTTGCACTTGGGTCTGCAGAACGTAATTCGATGCGTGTACCTTTGCCACGCGCAGCAGGAACCCTGATAAGAGGACTTCTGTTTTGTGCTGACCATGCTATGTAAACAGGTGCTTCAAATTCTGGAACAAGCCGTTTATATGAGTTTACAAGCGGATTGGTGATGGCTGTAATGCCTTTTATGTGTTCCATTATTCCGGCAATAAAACTGTATGCAGTTTTACTGAGCCCGACTGGATCTTTTTCGTCATAGAAAACATTTGTTCCGTCTTTAGACATTGAAAGATTCAAGTGCATGCCGCTGCCGGCAATGCCAAAAATTGGTTTTGGCATAAATGTTGCATGAAGACCATGATTGTTTGCAATTGTTTTTACAGCAAGCTTAAAAGTCATGACACGGTCTGCTGTTGTCAAAGCATCGCCATATTTAAAATCAATTTCATGTTGACCGCGTGCACATTCGTGGTGCGAAGCTTCAATTTCAAAGCCCATTTTTTCAAGTGTAAGAACAATGTCGCGGCGTACATCTTCACCTGGATCAACAGGCCCCATGTCAAAATAGCCTGCATCATCAAATGTTTTTAAGGTTGGTTTTCCGTCTTTGTCTTTTCTAAATAAGAAAAACTCACATTCCGGGCCGACATTGAAAGTAAAACCGTCTTTTGCAGCATCTGCCAGAACATTTTTGAGCACTTGTCTTGGCGAACCGTCAAAAGGCGTTCCATCGTGTTTATAAACGTCGCATACAAGACGGGCAACTGTGTCTGGTGCAATGCGCCATGGAAATTGAACAAAGCTGTTTAAATCTGGATAAAGCTTCATGTCTGATTCTTCTATGCGGACAAAACCTTCGATAGAAGAACCGTCGAACATACATTCGTTATTTAATGCTTTTTCAAGCTGGGTTGCTGTAATTGCAACATTCTTAAGTGAACCGAGAATATCAGTAAATTGAAGTCTTATGAATCTGATATCGTTATCTTTGACATATTTGAGGATGTCGGCTTTTGTATAGTTTTTCATGGCTCATACTACTTTTTTTATGGTTTTTATGCAACGGCGAAAAGTAATATTTATGTTTTGAAAATTTCAGTTTTAAAGTTTTTTATGATTTGTGAAAAGTTCTAATTTCTTAAAAAATAATGATTTAAAGCAGTTTGAATATTAAAAAAATCTAAAAACTGAATGATTAAAGCTCTGCTTTAAAACAAAAAAGGGGATGACTAATAAGTTTTGTCATGCTGAATTTATTTCAGCATCTACGCTACATATGGTGTGTTAGATTCCGGATCAAGTCCGGAATGACATAGAATTTACTCTTTTTGGACAGCCCCTTTTGACAAGAACAGTGCAGCTGCCTGTTTTAAGGCAGCCGCATGCACTTTTTTTGTATTTTGTAATTAGATTCCTACAAAGTGAGAATCTACCTTGTCTTTAAGATAAGCTATGAAATCATCAATCTTCATAACCTGCTGCTGGCGGCCGTCGCGGAAACGAACTGCAACATTTCCTTCAGCCTTTTCTTTTTCACCGACAACGAGCATGTAAGGAATTTTCTGAAGCTGTGCTGCTTTGATTTTGCCTTTCATGTTGTCTGGTCCAAGGTCTGCTGCTGCACGGAAACCTGCATCCTGAAGCTTGTTCATAACTTCTTCTGCATAGTCATTGAAAGCTGGAGCAACTGGAATCATTGCAACCTGCTGCGGACAGAGCCATGCCGGCAGTGCACCTGCAAAGTTTTCAATAAGAATGCCGATGAAACGCTCGAGTGAACCAAGCACTGCACGGTGCAGCATTACTGGATGATGCTTTGCATTGTCTGAACCAATATATTCAGCATTCAAGCGCTCGCCTGAAGGCAGCTGGTAGTCAACCTGAATTGTACCGCACTGCCATGGTCTGTTAAGTGCATCAAAAATTGTGAACTCAAGTTTTGGACCATAGAATGCGCCTTCGCCTGGCTGAAGTTCGTATTCAAGGCCGGCTTTTTTACAAGCATCTGCAAGAGCGCCTTCTGCTCTGTCCCAGTCTTCGTCTGTGCCGACGCGTCTTTCTGGGCGTGTCGAGAATTTAACGACGATTTTGTCATCTGTAAAGCCAAAATCTTTGTAAATGTCTTTGAGAAGATGGCAGAATTTTGCAACTTCAGAAGGAATCTGGTCTTCTGTACAGAAAATATGAGCATCGTCCTGAACAAAGCCGCGGACACGCATGATTCCATGAAGTGTGCCGCTAGGTTCGTTGCGTGTACAAGAACCAAACTCTGCAATGCGCAGCGGCAGGTCTTTGTATGAGCGGAGACGGTTTTTGAAAATTTCAACATGACCAGGACAGTTCATTGGTTTAAGCGCAAACAGGCGCTTTTCACTTTCTGTGATGAACATGTTTTCCTGATATTTTGCCCAGTGACCAGAACGTTCCCACAATGTGCGTGGCATGACGAAAGGTGTGTTAACTTCAACATAGCCGTCCTTGCGAATCTTGTCGCGTACATAATCTTTGATGATTGAGTAAATTGTCCATCCGTTTGGATGCCAGAAAACTTCACCTGGGTTTTCTTCATCAATATGGAACAAATCAAGTTCTTTGCCGATTTTTCTGTGGTCGCGTTTTTCAGCTTCGGCAAGCATGTTAAGATAATCTTTGAGCTGCTGCGGTTTTTCCCATGCAGTACCGTAAATACGTGTAAGCATCGGGCGGTTAATGTCGCCACGCCAGTATGCACCGGCAATTTTCATAAGCTTAAAGCTCTGCGGATTGATTTCTTTTGTGTTTGCAATATGCGGACCACGGCAGAGATCTGTGTAGCCGTCCTGTGTATAAATGCTGATTGTTGCATCAGCCGGTAAATCATTGATAAGTTCAATTTTGTAAGGCTGATCTTTGAAAAGTTCAAGAGCCTTTTCTTTTGAAACTTCTTCCCGGACGAAATCGTGGTTTCCGCTTACAATGCGGCGCATTTCCTTTTCGATTTCTGCAAGGTCTTCTGCCTTGATAGGGCGGGTTAAATCAAAGTCGTAGTAAAAACCATTTTCAATTGATGGACCAATTGCTACTTTTGAACCCGGAAACAGTTTCAAAACTGCTTCTGCCATAACATGCGCCGTACTGTGGCGCAGCATGTCAATTTTTTCATTTTTTTCTGACATATATCTTCCTTTTGACTCGCAGATACATCCTGCGGAAATCTTGATGCACAAAAGTGCATATCATGTATTACTAAAAATCGGCTTTTCAACAATACATAATGATAGCAGTTTAGTCCTTTTGAGAAATAAGCTCAAGTACGGGTTTGTTTGTGGCACGCTTAAAAATACAGCTTGCTTTCAAAGCAGATGTTCTGATCTTGTCTGCCAATTAGTGTAAATGTGTTTCCGACAAAGGTGTTGAAAAAACTCCTTCAGAGAAGTGATTCTTTATTTTTCATCATTGTTTAAGAAGTACTTCTCTAAGGATATCTGGTTGATAGTTAGAATGTAGACGATTAAAGCTTCTGCTCTTTTTAGAGATTTAGGCTGTAATGATATTTATTATACTAACAGATTATTAATCATGTTATAATATTGTTTTTCATTTTCCAAATAAGAATTAGCCCATTTTTCTGTTGTTGCTTCAATTTCTTTATTAATTTCAAACTCTTTTATGAATTCTGCGATAACACCTTTCTCAGTATTAGCAAAATCTTTATCTGAAACAGCAAGTCTGTATAATTCCCTCAGTAAAAAAGCTTTTTCAATTTCATCAATAACAACTTGCTTTATTTCTTTATATTTTACTTTTTTTAGCCCTAATGCTAAACCGATATTATTTATAATTTGAATTTCTTCTTGTGCAATATTATTATCTGCATTAGCTACTTTCCATAACCAATTTGCAAACAATTGTTTTTTATCATCTGTTTCAAACATCTTCACTTTTCTCCTTAATCCTTATGCAGCAGCTCTTTCCAGACGTCTCAATGATTCCTTGTTTGATGCCATGTTTCGTTGTAGATATTTTATTTCTTTGCTTAATTCATATTTCTGTTTAAATGCCCATGCTTTTAAAGCCTTCATCTGCTTTTTTAGTTCTTCTATATCATTTTGTTGATTTGCTATAATTGCTTTTAACTGTTCTATTTGTTTTCTCAGTTTATTGTTTTGTATACCCTGAAAAATATTTGTACCGATAGAAACAGCACTTGTCACTCCTAAAATAACACCTATCATATTAATCCTCCATTTCTTTTACAAATTCTTCATACTCTTTGTCAAATTGATTAGTATATTCATCAATAGAATAATTTTTCAATTTTTCTCGTTCAGAACGTTCGTAAAGTTCTTGTATTTCTTTTCCTGTCATGTTTATTCTTTTGTTTACATTCAAAAGATATTTTATTGAATGTTTAACGGTGTTTGCAATTACAGGATAATCAACTCTGAAAAGAACTCTGGGACCTTCTGTAACAATTCCTCTAACAGCATTTATTGAAAGATTTGAAGTCATAACCATGGCATTACTGACCAACAGCATTGATTGATATTTCAGATTGTTTCCGATTTTTATTTTTATTTTACCGGTGCTCGTATAATTATCATATATTGCCCATGAATGAATTATCATACTCATAAATAATGATGGCAAAGATTGATACAGAAAAGTTCGTGTATTGAACAATTGAGCACGATAGGCTGTAGTAATATCTTTTCGTACTTTGTCAGAACCAAATTGCATTAAAAATGTTGAACCTGGATATGGGAGTCCCTGTTGATTGCACATATCAGAAATCATATGTGCTACATAAGAAATGACAGCCTGTATAGGGTTTTTTATACCTTCACCAAAAGGTGCTTGTATTAGATTACCATATCTATCAACTCCAGAGTATTGTCCAGTAATCATCTGAATAATACCTTTAATAAAACGCAAAGGATCATGTCCAAAAGAATACTGTTCATGAATACTAGCTAAACCAGCCATTTTAAAATCCTGAAAATCAATAGGCGCACTATTTCCATGTCTAAAACTATTAGAAAAATTATCCATTATGTCTTGAAAAGATTTTATTTTACCACTTGCTAGTATTTCTTTTACTTTAGTATCAACTGGTCTGAAAATTTTCGTCTGAGTTATCAAAACATCAAGAGTAATGCCGATAGCACCTGCTATAAAAACAGCAATCCAATCAGCTTTTTGCCATGTTTCATCAACATAATCTATGTTCAGAGTTTTTATAAGTTTTGAAATTGATTTTTTATCATTTGAATTTTTTAAATTATAAAGTTCCTCAAAATTATATTTAGGTTGATAAGTTTCTCCTTTGAAAGAAGCCATATCAAGTTTCAAATTTTCTATATCTACTTGAGTATCAATAGTTGTATCTCTAAGTGTTTGTATTTCGTTATCCACAAGAATACAGTCTCCTTTGTTTTATCGTTACTTACATCTTCAAAATCGTTATATGAGATTGGCATAAAATGCTATATTATAAAAATCAGCTCAACGGAAGTCCATCTGCATCTGTAAACTTATCCGTAAAAATAAGCGTAAACAAATCACACAATCCCCAGATTACTCCAACCGTTCCTGCGCTAGCAATAGTTAAACATAAAATTGCTGCACCTGTCTGTATTTTACCTACATAAAATCTGTGAAGGCCTGCGGCTCCAAAAAGAATCAGACACAATATAATTGCTGTAGATTTTTTCTTTGGTGATTTTTCGTTTCCTGTAATGACCATTTCTTTCTCCTATTTTATTCTGTCTTTATTTGCATAGCAAACGGTATTGCTTTTTCTAAGAATTCACCTATCAACCCTGCACCGAATGATGAAGCCATATCTGTTTCTATTTTAAAATCGTTAACATTTATAAATGGATGTTTTGTATTAGTTACAGCTACAATACTATTAATGGCTGACAACTCAATTTCATTTGGTTTTTCAAAGCTGTTACAGAAATACAATTTTTTGTTTGTTAATAAAAAGCCAACCTTTCCATTACCAAACGCAGAATCATCATATAAAGCTATAGCTTCCTCACCTTTACAATTTTTTGCGTAAGTTTTAACTGCTACAATAACTTTATTAGGATTGCTATCTGCTAAAACAAAATTTGAAAATCCGTCATTTGTTTTTTCAATCAGAGAATTAAAAATATTTTTTATTTCATCTTTTGGATTTTCACATGTAACAGGATCTGGTAGTTTTTCTTCATGGACAAGAATCGGATTTGATTCTTCAATTGCTCTTATTGTTTCTTCCGAAGTTAACTCTTCAAAAAGATCTGCTATATTGTCAACATCCTGTTCAAGCATCTTGCCTAATGCACTATAACACTCAACCAGTTCAGCATGATTAATTGCAAAAAAACGTTTTATCAACGAAAGATTATACGCATGAACTGGTAAAGCCTTGCCATCATTGCTCAACACAGAATACAAAAGCAAATGGCTTCCGATTACCAACAGTAGAAGAATGGAA
>JAKSTS010000073.1 GCA_024402455.1 Treponemataceae bacterium | reverse complement strand
AAGCAAAGGCAAAAATCCGTGCATTTTTAAATGAACACGACCCGACATTTGCCGGTACATTAAAACCAGAAGAAACTGTTTCGCTGGTGCAGCAGCAATATTTTGCACACCACAACCACAGGCAAAGAACAGAAGAATTTGACCAGAACGAAGAACAGCAGAATTTTGAACAGAAAACAATAACAGCCAAAATCCGCATCGGCGACACATCAAATTTTCTGTTCAGTCTTGCAGGCTGCTGTACACCAAAATATGGCGATGATGTCGTCGGCTATGTTTCAAGAGGAAGAGGAATCATCGTTCATAAAGAAAACTGCCGCAATGTATGGCGCATTCCAAATATCGAAGAACGCCTCATCCAGATTGAATGGGACATTCCAAAAAATTCAAAACAACCGCACAAAAAATGAATTAGCAAAAGCTCAACAAACTTATGCATGTGCAATAAATAAAACAGCCGTAAGTTTTTGCTGAACAAAGACAAAGCATGTTATTTAAAGTACAGTCCAGTCTTAAACTTTGCGCCGACAGCGGAAAAACAAAGCTAAAAACCGCTTTCTCAAAAAATAAAAAATTGCTATATTGTGCATATGAGCAACATGACAGACGTTTCAGCTGATTCTATAAATTGGTTTGGCCGTACACTTGATTATAACGGCATACGCTATTTTGATTATTCTGCATCCGGGTTTGAATTTGTTTTTTATGGCAAAAAAGCAGTCTGTTCACTTGTTTCTGATGCAGACGCATGGCCGGACGTTGAAAAATGCTTTATCGGCGTTTATTGTTCTGCATTAAGCTCTAAAAAAGACGCAGAAAATCTTGATTTCTGGAAAAACCTTAAAAATGAACCTGACAGGCATTTTATGCTTGATAAAAAAAAACGGTGAATATGTGCTTTTTGAAAGCGAAAAGCCCGAGCTTGTTCATATAAGGGTGCTTAAATTAAGCGAAGCTGCTTTTGGCTATGCAGGCTTTTCAAATCTAAAAATTGACGGCAGTTTAGTACCTTGCACCATTAAAAAACAGCCTTTAAATATTCAGTTTATAGGCGATTCTATAACATGCGGCTATGGAATTGACGGCGTCTGCAATAAAGATGAATTTAACACAGCACAGGAACGCGCAGATAAAGCTTATGCTTTTTTGACAGCCAAAAAACTAAATGCGGCTTTTCAGTCTGTATGCTGGAGCGGAATCGGCATTATTTCATGCTATGTTCCACCAGAAAATGACGAAGCTGACACAAAAATTCTTATGCCGCTGCTTTTACCATATAAAGACAGGTCTTTATCGCTCCGCCAGAAAATTGAACCAGAAGTTTTTCAGCCAGACAGTTTTAAACCGAATGTGGTTGTAATAAATCTTGGAACAAATGATTCAAGCTACACAAGAAATAAAACGGAACGCATAAATGCTTTTATCAACGGTTACCTTCAGCTTCTTGAAACAGTACACAGAAGCAGCCCAAAAGCAGCAATTGTAGCAACGCTTGGCGTTATGGGGCAAGACTTGTGCCCGGCTGTAGAAGATGCAGTAAATCGTTTCAAAAAAGATTTTCCACAAGCTGCCGTTTCAGTTCTAACTCTTGAAGAACAAGATGAAAAAGACGGAATTGCCACAGATTTTCATCCAAGCGCCACAACACATGCAAAAGTTGCAGAAAAACTTGCAGAACACATAAAAATGCTGAATCTTAGCAATTCTTAAAGCATTTGCGGCGCAAGCTTGTTTAATCCCAGGATTTTGTGCCGTCGCCATCAATTGGAATTTCTTCGCCAAGATAAGTCGGTTTTAAATGGAAAGCAACTGAAAAAAATGCTTTTACACGTGCTAAATATTCTCTTAAGGCCCAGTTTGTGCGTGTTTTTCTGCTAAAGCCGGTTGTTTCTTCGGCTGCATAACCGACCGCATCAATTCCAAGTTTTCGGGCAATATAAACCGAACGTGCAAGATGAAAAGACTGCGTAGAAATGACGGCATCTTTTACACAAAAAACAGCCGAAGCCCTGTACATCGTTTCGTATGTACTAAAACCTGCATGATCCATAAAAATGTCTTCATGCTTTATTTCAGGATAATTCTTCAGAATGAATTCGCGGCTTGTATTTACTTCATCATACGTTTTGCGTCCGTGGTCGCCAGAAATCAACAATTTTTGAGCTTTCTCTGCTTCAAACAGTTTTACGCCGCTCAAAATGCGGTCTTTAAAAGCTGTTGAAATATAACCGCCTTGATAAACTTTTGCACCTGGAATTATTACCGCAGTTTTTAGCGGAACTTCTTCAAAATTTTTATAAATATAAGGTTTTGCAAAACAGACCATGTAAATGTTTATTAAAAGCGAAGCTAAAAAAACAAAACAGCAGACAAGAAAACAAGCATAAACAGCCCGAAGCGGTCTACTCTTTATTCTGCACATTAAGCTGTGCTTTTTGAAAACTTTCATAAAAGCTTCAGCTGCATCTTTTATTTTGTCTTTTAAAATACTGAAAATCGCACAAATTTTTGATTTTTTTTTCATAACATAGTTTCATTCAGCAGACTTAATGCTGCGCGGTTTTACGCAAAACATCCGGCACAAATTAACAGTCCAGTTCTTTCTGCAGATTTGGATAGCGCACGGTTGAAGTCGGTTCTGTAGATTTTGCACGGACAATAAAATTTGGTTTTATGTCTTTTGATGTATAAATCAAGCATTCATGGCCATGGCTTATCCAGTTGCGTATCATTCCGGTTTTTGGATCAACAAACTGATAGTTTTCATCTTTCAAAACCGTAACATCAGGCCCGACAAATTCAAGCAGAGTGCCTGAATCAAGCTTGTTCATCGAATTATATTCAAAAAACTGCCAGCCGTCTTTTGGCTCTGCAAAAACATGTTCTTCGTTATGAGCCTGCCTTGCTTCCAGGACAGCAGCTTTTTTCTGCGGATGCATTTCGTCAAATGCTTTTTGCTCTGCCTCTTTGTTTTTTGCAGCAAGAGCAAGCACTTCGTTTTTATCAACACATCTGCCGATTGTGCCCATAAGTTCATATTCGCTGTCAGAAGCGCCAGTTGTCGTTTTGTCTGCATCTTCCCGTCTGTAATAAAAACCGGTTGCAAACTCACGGTGCGCTGCTTTATAAAGTTCTGCAACATAAGGAGCCGCTTCTTCTTTTGAAATTTTTCCTTCAAGCGCATCAATCTGCTTACGGTAAGCACGGGTTACCATTGCAACATAATAAAGGCTTTTCATGCGGCCTTCAATTTTCAGCGCATCAACACCGGCAGCTTTCATGTCATCAAGATGATCAATCATGCACAAATCTTTTGAAGAAAGAACAGCCGTATAATCTTCACCTTCAAAAATCGGAAAATATTCGCCCGGGCGCTCGCGCTCTTCAAGCACTTTATAGTCCCAGCGGCATGCATGCGAACAAAACCCAGAATTTGCACTGCGCGCCGTTGTATATGCGCTCAAAAGACAGCGACCTGAATAAGCCACACACATTGCACCGTGCGCAAAAACTTCAAGTTCCATTTCTGGTACTGCATCTTTAATTTCGCGGATTTCTTTCAGTGAAGCTTCGCGTCCAAGAACAATACGGTTAAAACCTAAATCATGGTACATTTTTACTGCTTCTCTGTTAATGCAATTTGCCTGTGTACTCAAATGAAGGTGTGTATCTGGAAAATGTTTTTTCAAAATGTTTATCATGCCAATATCCTGAATGATAAAAGCATCAATAGGATATTGCCTGAAAAAATCTAAATCGGCTAAAAAATTGTCTATGTCCTTATTATGAAAAGCAATATTTAATGCACAAAAAAGTCTTTTATCCGGATATTGTGCTTTAAGCTGTTTGATTTCATTGTATTCTTCACCATAAAAATTGTCTGCTTTTACTCTGAGCGAAAATTTCTTTAAACCGATGTATGCAGTGTCTGCGCCATATGCATATGCATAGCGCAACTTTTCAATATTTCCAGCTGGTGCAACTAGCTCCATAAATCATCCTCTTCTAAACCACGGTTTTCAGAATTTTCAAGGTTTGCAATAAAATTGCCGGCATCTTCAACAGCAAGATGTGTTTCTGGAACATCTTCATGATCAAATTGAAAAAAGTGAAACAAATCGTCAAATATTTCAAGCCGGCAATCAACACCAACACCATTTAACTTTTCTTTAAACTGTTTCATGCATGGAACCATAATTTCATTAGCCCCTGCCTGAATATAAACCGGTGGAAAATTTTCAAAATGCGAATCATCCGCTTTTAACGGAGAAACAAGCGGATTCTTAAGATTTGCTTCGTATGTATAATATGTGCCGCAGAAACGCAGCATATCTGGAGAAAAAAGCGGATCTTTTGTTTTAACAGAATAAGCCAGCGAACCAGCTGAAAGATCCAGCCACGGCGAAAAAAGCATCATTCCTTTAAAATAGCGGCGCAAATCTTTCGGCAGGCTTAATGCAGCAGCAAGTGCTATTGTTGCACCAGAACCATCTGCAGCAAAAATAATATCAACATGATGATCGCACATTCTTTTGTATACAGCCAGAATGTCTTCGATTGCTGCCGGAAAAGCATATTCTGGGGCAAGGCGAAAATCTGGAATAAGCACACGCGAAGAAGATTCATTTGCCAAAGATGCACAGAAATTGCGCCACGAAGCTTTTGAACCGCCCATAAAAGAACCGCCATGAACATAAAGAACCATCCTGCGGTTTGAAGAAATCTGTGGAATAAGCATGTCGCTTGCAATTCCATGCACCGTTACAGAATGGCAGTCTACATAATTAGGCAGCACGCCACGTGCGAATTTTTCTTCAATGCGCTTTCTGAACTTTGTCAAATCTGTTCTTGAGGTAAATACTAAATACTTTAATTTTTTTATTGCAGCTCGCCTGCCCTTAGCCGACATAATCGTTTTAGTATATCAAACTGAACGATAAAAGTCAAAAATCTGAAGTCTACATAAGCCTGATATAAGTAATATTCCTTATACTAGAACTAAATGCAATTCAATTGCACATAATTCAAAAAAATGTTATTCTAGTTTCATGTTGACATTGGTAGCTTTATGCGCAGTCGGTGCCGAAAAAACCTTAGCACAAGAATTAAAACAGCTTGGTTATTCCCCTATCTCAAATGCACCAGGTCGTGTAGTTTTTACAGCACCAAATCAAGATGCACTATATCGTGCAAATTTATGCCTACGCACGGCAGACAGAGTTTATCTGCAGCTTGCTTCGTTTCATACAGAAGATTTTGATTCCCTTTTTGATGCAGTAAAAGCAATTGACTGGCAAGACTATTTCAAAAAAGATGTGCATTTGACAGTAGATAAAGTCCGTACGCATAAAAGCGTGCTTTCGTCTGAACATACAATTCAGTCTATGGTTCACAAGGCTGTCTATACAAAGCTTGGCGAAATCTGGCACATGTCTGTTCTGCCCGAAAGCGGAGAAGAAGCAACGGTACGAATTTATCTTGAAAAGGACACGGCAATTGTCCTGCTTGATTTAAGCGGAGAACCGTTAAACAAACGCGGTTACCGCACTCATGGTGGCGATGCACCGCTAAGAGAAACTTTTGCAGCAACACTGCTTCAGCAGATGTGCTGGAGACGAAAAACACCGCTGCACGACCCTTTCTGCGGTTCGGGCACGTTGCCGATTGAAGCTGCGCTTTATGCATATAATGTTGCACCTGGTTTCGGGCGTCATTTCGCACTTGAAAACCTTGCAATTTATGACAAAAAAACTGAAACACGCATAAAACAGAGTGAAGCCGAAAAAATCCGCCCGGAATGCACGGCACGCATAACCGGCAGCGACATAGACCCAAAAGCAGTTGAAAGAGCGCGCATAAATGCAGAACATGCATGCGTTACTGCCGGCAGGGCTTTGCAGCTTATTGGAAGCGACCAGCGCATACAGCGGCCAGATTTTATAGAAGCAGATTTTGAATCAATTGCGGCGCCTTATGATGAAGGTCTTTTAATTACAAATCCGCCTTACGGCGAACGCCTTGGTTCACCTGAAGAAGCTGAAAACTTATACAAAAACATGATTTCACTTTTTCATTCTTTTCCAGGCTGGCAGCTTGGTGTAATTACTTCGCACCCAAACTTCGAAAAAGCACTTGGGCGCAAAGCCACAAAAACAAAAAGTTTTAAATGTGGCAATCTTGATACTGTTTTTTATTCATATTTGTAAACATGCAGCACTTCAAGACAGGTGCACTGCATAAAAAGGTAAGTTTATGGCAATTATTGTTGAACATGACAAACGGAAACACACAATTCTGGACAAAGCCCTTGATGTGTTTGTTGACGAAGGTTACGAAGACGCAACTTTTCAAAAAATTGCAGACAGATGCGGAATTACACGAACAACACTTTACTTATATTTTAAAAATAAGCGTGAAATATTCATAAGCAGCATAAAGCAGCTGACAAACAGCATTGAATTAAACCTGCTCGAAGTAATGCATAATGAATCACTTTCGTCGCATGAAAAATTAAGCCAGGTTCTGCACCAGATTCTTGACGCATGCCGCGACAATGCACGTCTTTTTACGGTTGTCCTTAATTATCTTCTGCAAATTCAAAAAACCGGCAAAAATCCAGAAACACTTGTCCGCCGCAGAACAGTAAGACTCCGCCACCTTTTGTGCAACATTCTTATTGAAGGAATTGACAAAAACGAACTTTCAATCACTGTAAGTGACATTTCTACAACAGACGAAATGCTTTATGGAATGATTGAATCTTCAATTTTTAGACTTGCAATTTTAGGACAGAAAGACATCAAAGAAATGCACACGGCAATAGACCTTGCAATTTCAGGCATCATAAAAAAATAGCTTAAACTTCAAGCAAAAAAAGGGGCTGGTCTGAAAGATTTCAAAACTTTCAGACCAGCCCTTTTTATTTATCAAAGATTAATCAGCATGACTCAATGCAGGCACTGGTCATGTTGATTAAACGGCTGCGTCAGGTTTCATCCTTTTTATTGCAGAATGAAACCTTCGGCATAAATTAGTTATCTTTCTCGATTGAGTTAGCAGCTGTACGTCCAGATACAAAGATTTCAACGATAGCGTTACCACCAAGGCGGTTACCACCGTGAATACCACCAGTAACTTCACCAGCAGCATAAAGACCTTTGATTATGTTACCGTTTTTGTCAAGAACGTGGCGGCTTGTGTCAACTTTAAGACCACCCATTGTGTGGTGTGTTGACGGAGCCATAATTCTAATCTTAAGAGGTACACCTTCAAGCTTGTAAGTAGAAAGATCATAAGAACCGTCTGCTTTCTTCTCTGCATTACCGATAAGAGCTGTCCAACCTGTCTTATTGATTGGCAGGCTGCTTTCCTTACCTGTGATAAGAGCCTTATCGTAATCGATAATTTCCTGTTTTACTACAGCAGCATCAGCTTTGATTCCAAGCTCTTTGAACAAATCGCCAAACTGGTCAATTGTGCGCTCATACTGTCTCCATTCAACATCGCTCTTCCAGGCATCTGTTCCCGGTGTTCCATAAGGATATGGCCCCTGAATAGGCTGTGTACTGTTAGCTATTTCGATGAAAACACCCTGAACTTTGTTGCGCTCAATACCGTTTTCAAACTCTTTAAGAGAAAGAACGTCACGTTCGCTTGTTTCGTTTACGAAGCGTTTACCTGTTGTAGGATTGATGTAAACTGTGTAGTTACCGCCACCGAATGCAAGCTGTCCGTTGTCAATCCAAGAAATAGGCATAAGCTGTGTATATTCAAGTCCTGTTACATCTGCACCTGCAGCCTGTCCCATCTTGATACCATCACCCTGCATTGAAGAACGGTTTGTTGTCTGAGTGCGGCTTGTAATCTTGTCTTTCTTCCAGTATTCGTTTGTTTCGATAACCTTAGCTACGTTAGCTGCGTAACCACCTGTAGAAAGAACGACACCTTTTGTTGCATGTGCTGTAACCTGAGTACCATCGTACATAACAGCCTTAACACCTGTAACTTTGCCATTCTCTACGATAAGATCTTTAGCTTCTGTACGGCGGAGAATCTTGTTCTTGCCAGCAGCTTCATTGATTGTATTGAGTGGCGGCTGGA
>JAKSTS010000072.1 GCA_024402455.1 Treponemataceae bacterium | reverse complement strand
CCAAACTACAAACACATGCTCAAAAACACTTGTGTTCGAGAAGAAGCTCCTGAAGAGGGAGAATAGGTAACTATAGATTTTGAAAAAGGTATTCCTGTTGGATTGAACGGCAAAAAGATGAACGCCCTTGACCTTTTGAATGAATTAAATGCAATCGGCGGCAGAAACGGTGTTGGTCTTGTAGATATCTGTGAAAACCGATGTGTTGGTATGAAGAGCCGCGGTGTTTACGAAACTCCAGGTGGAGCAATCCTTTATTTTGCACACAGAATGATGGATCACATCTGTCTCGACCGCGAAACTTACCACTACAAACAGCAGGTTTCAATCCGCATGGGTGAATTAATCTACGACGGAAAATGGTTTACAACATTGATGGATGCATGTATGGCATTTGTTGATAAAACAGAAGAAACTGTTACAGGCTGGGCAAAAGTTAAGCTCATCAAAGGTTCAATCCGCGCTGCTGGTTCTGGTTCTAAATACAGTCTGTACAACGAATCGCTTGCTTCGTTTACAACTGGTGAAGTTTACAACCACAAAGATGGACAGGGCTTCATCACATTGTTCGGTCTTCCACTTAAAGCACGTGCTTTAATGGAGCAGAAAGTTGGCGAGGGACAAGCTGTAAAAGAAAGCAAAAACCTCAAAAAAAGACCAACCGAGTAATTTTTGCGGAAAGGACGCGAGTGGCGCAGCGTCCGTTGCCAACTTTCCCGAGCGCCCCTGCGCGAAGGTGTTGGCGAGGGACAAGCTGTAAAAGAAAGCAAAAACCTTAAAAAGAGACCAACTGAGTAATTTTTGCGGAAAGGACGCGAGTGGCGCAGACATTACAGCGTCTTCAGAGTAAAAAATTGCAAACACACTTTTGCAGTTAAATGTAAAAGTGCAGACAATTAAGATGGCAAAACAGAAAGCCTGCTGAAATTTTGGCAGGCTTTTTTTATAAAAACACTGGAAGAATAAAATGACAATAAACACCAAACAGCTTTATTATATTTTGGACAACACCCCACCGGCACAAAACATTATGTTAGTTGGAAAACATGGAATTGGAAAATCTCGAATTCTTGAAGATTATTTTTCTAAAAAAGGTGCAAAAGTTGTTACATTGTTTTTAGGTCAAATGGCAGACCCGGGCGATTTAATCGGGCTTCCAGAAAAAAATGAAAAAACTGGCAAAACAGATTTCATGCTTCCTTATTGGTTTCCGACAGACGGCAAACCAATCGTTTTATTTTTAGACGAACTCAATCGTGCCCGTCCAGAAGTCCTGCAGACAATCATGGATTTGACACTGAACAGGAAACTTGCCGGCAAATCCCTTCCAGAAGGCAGCAGAATTATCAGCGCAGTAAATAACGGAAACGAGTATCAGCTGACAGATTTAGACCCTGCCTTAGTAAGCCGCTTTAATATTTATGAATTCTGCCCAAGTGTTGACGACTGGATTTTGTGGGGAAAAACAAGCGGAATTGACCCGCGAATTCTTTCATTTATTGAGCAGAATCCGGAATATCTTGATTCTGACGAAAGTTTAAGCGAAGAAGGCAATCTTGTGCGTTCGCCAGACCGCAGAAGCTGGGAACGCGTAAGCGACATAACAAAACAGTTTGACGTGCTGGATTTTGAAAAAATGCCGATTGTTTCTGGAATTATCGGGAACAAAGCTACTTCCCTCTTTTTTAAAAGCGTAAACGAAAATTCAATCTTGTCTGCAAATGACATTTTGTGCAAAGACTTTGCAAATACAAAAAAACAGCTAGAAGAACTTACACTTTCAGATTTTGCTTTTATAAACAGTTCAATCTACAAATTTATAGAAAATTTTGCTTCTTCAGACACAACAGACAGCAGCAATATAGATTCTGCACAAATTATTGCACACAACTTAAAATCATATTTCGATTTTTTAACCGAAAGCAACAGAAGCGAAATTACCGCACATTTTATCAGTCTTGTTAATTCAAAGAAATTTCCAAACACACTCTGCTTTATAATGGAACAGTGTGACGACCTTTATAAAAAGATAATTTCAACTTTAGAATAATTTATAATGAATTGCAGCAGAACTCAAAAACGGATTTTAAATATTTTCTCTTCATGGTTTTATACAAAGCCGCTTTTCTTTTCAATAAGCTGCAATCATTCAGTCGTAGAAAATGAAAATTTAAAAAATCCTTTTAGAGTTGGAAAGCGCAGAATTGAATTTAATCCTGCACTACTTGAAAAAACTGACGATGCAGTTTTAGACGAACTTCTGCAAGTTGAAATTACAAGAATTGTTCTCGGTCATCCATATCAGCGCCAGCCTTATCATGCAAAGCCTGCCGTTCTGCTTTTGGCAAGCGACGCCGTAATTGCGCAGGTTCAGCAAAACGAAATTAAAAAAAATCCAAAATCGCCCAAAGCAGAAGTTCTGAACAATCTAAGTGGCGTTCAATATTTAAAACAAAAATGCGGTCCTTATGCCACGTTTCCGCAGATGAATTTTGAACAGTGGTACAAATTCATTTTTGACATAGTTTATTCTGCAAAAGGCGGCGAAAACGCCGGCAGCACAGACGTTGACGGCTTTGAAACTTTTGAAGAAATCTCTGAACTCTGGCAGGAAGACGAAAATGCGCTTGACGAAATCGAAAACGACATAAAAAACTTTGACGAAAATGAAAACGACAACGGCTTAGGCGGCGGTCTTTCACGTGCAATCAAAGAAAGTACAGATTTTTCTTTTGACTATCGCCGTGCATTAACGCAGTTCCGGCAGAATATTGTAAGTGCAAACAGAAAACTTACAAGAATGCGCCCAAGCCGCCGCTACGGTTTTAAAGCTATGGGCAGCCGCTATGAACGCAAGGCAAATATTTTAATTGCTGTCGATGTTTCAGGCTCAATCAGCGATGAAAGCTTTGACCATTTTACACACGCAATAAAAAACTTTTTCTTTTTGGGACTAATCGAAAAGATTGACCTGATTTTTTTTGACGACAATTTAAGGACTACAGAACCTATTCCATTTTCAAAAAAAGTAAACTTAAAAGAAATTGCAGGACGCGGCGGAACTAATTTTCAAATTCCTGTTGATTTTTTTGAAGAAAACAAAAGCGAATATAGCGGCATGATTTTATTTACAGACGGCGAAGGAGAATGTCCATGCATAAAATCAGACGGCAAAAGCATTTTATGGATTTTAGACAGCAAAATTCAATATGAAAAAAACAGACAGATAATTGAAAATCTTGCAAAATGCAAGGTAACATATCTTCCGTTTTAAGTTGTTTTACAGAACCGGAACAGCCTGAAACACGGTATTTTTAAAGGAGAAAACGATGTACGATGATGTTGAATCAGATTTCTGGAAAGAGCTTTTTGTAAATGTTCAGCATAAGAACATGGTAAGAGCCGGTGCAGAAAAACTGGAATTTTCAAACTGCAAAAACGCATTTGACGATTTTAAAAACCGTAACCCTGATTTAAAAATTTCAACAGATTTTTCTTCGAGTTACTGCATATTTGAAGTTGAAATTACACCAACAGTTAAACTAAGGCTTTTCATTCAGTCTTCTATAAAAGCAACGCTTTTGCAATTTGACGGCGGAGATTATGTTAAAATTGCAGATGCAAAATTTCCTTACAACCCTTTTCCTGAAATTCAGGAATTTTTATCTAAAAAAGATGAATACATTGCAGCATTGAACCAAAAAAAGGAACAGACTCTGCATAACAAAAAGCAGATGAAAGTTGCATTTGAATTTATTAATGCAGCAGTTTCAAAAAAATTTGCCTTTGATAAAAACATCGTGTGGAGTATTGAACCAAAAGCAGATGCATTTCTGTTAAAAATTCAGACTAAAGATAAAAAGACAGAATGCACATTAAGCATTGACAGCTTTTATAAAGAACTTGAAAACCTTAAGATTTAGCAGATTTTTTAATTAGCTCGAATTTTCGAGTTTTTTTGTAAATTTTATATGGCCGTCATACAGATTTGATTTTCATAACAGAAAAACAAGTGAAAATTTCAAAAAAACTTATGAAGCGAAGAACATAGTAAAAAATATGTACAAATATTGGCTTGAAACAGCTAAAAAAAATTGAACCCATTGTTGCCGCAAAGAATAAGCCCCAAGTATGTGAATAAAACTTTGCGAAAACGCCGAAGCAGAGGTTCTGTTCTCCCCTAAAAAGAATTATAAAGTTTGTTTGAGTTTTCTAAAACTCAAACTTCAGGCTATTTAATAAACATCTATGCAGGCAGCAGAATAGTAAGCTCTGCACACAAAGAAAGCACCTAAATAATTAAAAAAATTGCATTTTCTGCAAGTTATGGTAAAATATTTTCTATGCTTAAAAATATTTCCTATAATATAGATTTTGATATTTGTGGCATTATAGTTGATTTGCTTCTTATTGTTACAATTCTTTGCCTGAAACATGACAAAACATGGCGCGCAAAGATTTATCTTATTCTTACAATCAATGTTTTTATTGCACAAGTTTTAAATATAGTAACAGTTTTTGCAGAAACATATCTGCCGCCCAGTTTAGCAGGTTTCAATAATTTTCTGGCTGTAATCCATATTCTTGCAGTCAATTCGCAGCCTTCCGTATATTGTCTTTTTCTTATCGCAATGACGACAACACGAAAAAGACTTAACAAGATAAAACTTGCACTTCTTTTTACACCGGCAATAATTGAATTTATAGTTATCTGCACTTCTCCATTTCATCACAAGCTCATGTACTTTTTACAAGACGGAACTTATCATCATGGTGAATGGTGGAATTTTCTTTATATTCTGGCAGCACTTTATACAGCTTTCGGTTTCTTTTTTCTTTTATATAAAAAAGAGCAGTTTACAAAATCTCAAATCATCATCTGCCTTTCATATACAATACTTGCAATCTTCAGCTACGCCATACAGGCTGCATTTCCAAAACTTTTTGCGACAGGCTTTGCAGTTTCAATTTCTGTTCTTTTAATTTATCTATCAATCCGGAATCCTTCACGTTTCATAGATTCAAAATTGAAGATTTTTAACGTAGAAGCTTTTATTGACAGATTTAACGATTTGTCCACACTTACAGCAAAAGAACATTATTTTTTAATTCTGCACATTCAAAATCTTGAAGAACTTATTGATCAGTTTGGCATAGAAAAAGTAAATAAATATCTGCACGATTACGTTTTCAGCATAATGAAACTTTGCAATGACAATTCATTTTATTCGCTGTTCAGCGACAGTTATGTTTATTTCTGCAATACAAAAGATGAATTAAAGACAAAACTAAACCTGCTTAAAGATTCATACACAGCACCTATTTCTTTAGAAAATAACAAAGCAACGCTTGCAAACGAATATCCGTTTAAAGTGCAGTTTTTTATAATTGAAGACTATAAAAAAATGAATGTCTTTAAAATGACAGACAACAAGAACATTGATGATTTCTTGAATTTTCTGCGTTTCATTTTCAGCCAGGAATACATAAATGACAATATGGAACTTGTCATTACAGAGAAAATGGAAAAAGATTATTTTGAATTTGTTACCATACAGAACAGAGTAAAAGAAGCCATACAGACAGAAGATTTTGAAGTTTTCATTCAGCCAATTTACGACTTAAACAAAAACATATTTACAAGCGGCGAAGCACTTATCAGGTTAAAAGACAAAAAAGGACAATTCATTCCACCAACAAAGTTCATTCCACAGGCAGAATTAAATGGAGATATTGTAAAAATTGGAGAAATTGTCTTAAAAAAGACATGTCAATTTATAAAAAATACACAGATAACGCAGAAAGGTTTTGAAAAAATAAATATAAATATTTCAACAATCCAATGCATGCAGGATAATATTGTTGAAAAACTGATTTCTATCATAGACTCAGTTGGATTGCCACACGACATTTTCAGATTTGAAATTACAGAATCTATGATTGCAAAAAACGAAAAGCTTCTTGTTTCTGTAATGAATCAGTTTCATAATCATGGAATAGAACTTGCACTTGACGATTATGGAACAGGCTATTCAAACACCGCACGAATGATGCAGTATAAATATTCTGAAATCAAATTCGACAAAAGCCTTATTACAGAAATTGAAACAAATGAATCAAAACGGCTTATGGTCAAACATCATATTTCAATGCTGAAAGAAACAGGCGACACACTTGTTCTTGCAGAAGGTGTTGAAACAAAGGAACTTTCTGACCTGCTGAAAATGTTGAAATGTGATTATATTCAGGGCTTTTATTACGCACGTCCTATGGGTATTAAAGACTTTTCACAGTTTTTAGAAAACCAGCAAAAACTTTGCTGATGCTTTTTGTATATATCTGTTATTTTCATGCAAAGGCAAAAGTTCCGCAGTTATTCACAGCGAATAACCACAGCCTTTATAATCTTCAAATTGTTCACATAATTTAGCAGCATTCTTTACGGCAACAATGGAAACAATTTTTAAATACTTCGGCAGACTCTTTTATAATCTTGCAGCAGTCTATACGAGAGAATGTTTCTGCCAGCGTTTGCTTTTCCATCTTATCAGCATGACAATTCCGCGTGTTGTTTCGTCCGTGCCAATGCCAAGCCAGAACCCGACAAGACCAAGCCCGCATTTTATGCCAAGAATATAGCTTCCAAGCACCATAATGCACCAGTTTGAAAATATTCCATAAAGCACAGGGAACTTGACATCTCCAGCACCTTTTAAGGCGCCAACTGCAACAAGATTAAGAGAACGACCAAATTCAATATAAATTGAAAAAAGCAAAAGAGTATTTACAAGTTCAAAAACATCATCAATATCTGTAAAAATTCTGATTATTGGTGCTTTGATAAGGTTTACAAGCAGAATCAAAGAAACAGAACAGCATGTTGCAGCAAGCTGATATTTCCACAGTTTTTTATAGGCACCATCGCTTTGCTTTGCACCGACATAATAACCGGTTTTTATCTGTGTTGCACTTCCAATTGCAATTGCAACAGAAAAAACAAACCGCAGAATCGTCATTGTGTAAACTTGGGCAGACATGGCAAAAGTTCCAAGTGTAGAAATCATTGCCATAATTACAATCTGGCTTACATTATAAGAAAGGCTTTCGCCTGCAGTCGGCACACCAACTTTTAAAATAAGCTTAAAACTTTCAACCGGAACACGAAGGATTCCTTTTAGTGAAAAAGCAACATCTTTCCGTCGGCGGATAAAAACAGCAAACATTATGCAAGAAACAACCATTGCAAAACCAGAAGCAGCAGCAACACCAGGAACACCTATAACAGGAAGCCCAAACCAGCCATAAAGAGAAAGTGCATTGCCCAAAACGTTTACAAGATTTGCCACGATTGAAACAATCATTGCTTCTGTCGTATAGCCGTAACTTCTTAAAATTGCACCTTGAAGCAAACTTAAAGCATTAAAAAAACAGAAAATTCCGCCATAAATTATAAAATATTGCCATGCATAACTTCTTACAGAATCTTCAAGTTCATAACAGTTTAATAATGGTGCTGTTCCAAAAAACACCAGAAGCATAAGCAGCACAGAAACAATAAAAACCATCAATGTACATGCCTGTGCAATGCTATTTAAATCTTTTTTTGATTTTGCAGCACCAATATACTGTGCAAGCACAATAGTACAGCCCGTGCATATAACTGAAAAAATCAGATTAAGAAAAAAAGCATATTGAGAAACAAGACCTACTGCAGCAACAGCCTCATTGCTATAGGAGCTCAACATCATTGTATCAACTGAAGAAACAAGAACCCTGAAAAACTGTTCCATGGCAATTGGAAATGTCAGTTGAAACATCGGCAATGCACCACGGTTACCTGCATGCTTTAATTTGTCCATATATCCATGGTTTACTAAAGCACAAATAAAATGTCAATAATGTTTTTTACAATGCTTGAAAAACATTTGAACTTTATTTAGGAGGAGACACCATCTCGGAGTTCGAAGCCCGATGGTTTCTCCTCCTAAAAACACCTCTTCCTTGGGCACGACCAAAGGCTTTCGGCAGCCTTTGGGAACCGCAGATTTTTTCCATTTCTTTGGGTTTATTCCTCGCGGCAATAGTTGGAACAATTTTTTTTATTCGCGCCGACGGGTTCAATACCCCGACGCTCTGCGTCGTATGAAGGGT
>JAKSTS010000071.1 GCA_024402455.1 Treponemataceae bacterium | reverse complement strand
CACAATCGTGCAGTTCAATGTTTCTGCTTCTTTTAAGATTGTTTCTACTGCAATTTTTAGTGCCTGTTCTTTTGGGTAACCGTAAACACCTGCTGAAATAAGCGGAAATGCGATAGTTTTTAAGCCTTTTTCTTTTGCAATTTTTAATGAGTTTGAATAGCACTCTTTAAGCAGTTTTTCGCATTCTTCGTGGCATCTTTTGCTGTAAATGGGACCGACTGTATGAATTACGTATTTTGCTTTAAGGTTGTAGCCGCCTGTAATTTTTGCCTGACCTGTATTGCAGCCGTTTAAAGTGCGGCATTCTTCAAGCAGTTGTCTGCCGGCTGCTCTGTGTATTGCACCGTCAACGCCGCCACCGCCAAGCAGACTTGAATTTGCAGCATTTACAATTGCATCTGTTTCAAATTTTGTAATATCATCATGCGTAATAATCAAAGCCATAGTTTCTCCGGAAAATATTCGCGTTATTCAGCAAAGTTATTCAAGAATTAAAATCTTCCTTCAAGTACAGCTTCTCTTAGGCATTTGTTCATTCTTGTTTGATATCCTTTTCCTGTCGCTTTCATAATTGCAAGGATATCAGCATCAACTTTAAATGAAACTAATACCTTTTTAGGTGTTATATCATAATATTCTTTATGGAAAGGAACAAATTCATTTAATTCTTCTGCTGAAAATTTGGGAGAGACTTCATCGTATGAGATTGGAAATTTTTCAATTTCTGCAATTCGTTCAGCTGTTAATTTGTCTGATGTAATCATAATAAACCTTCCTTAAGTCATTATCAGCTCTTTGTGCTGAAATAATTCTTGTTCTTTTACGTTCTGTAAAAGTTGTTACAAGAACCAATAAACCATTTATGCAGCCGATTCCATTGTAATGGTCTTCATTCTGTGAATGTTTTTTATCATATCGGACAAGAAAATAAGGATCATCAAAAACATCTGTAATTTCTTCAAATCCAATTCCATGTTTTATCTTATTTAATTGATTTTTATTTTCATCCCATTCAAATCTGCCATCTTCACTGATGGTCAATTGTTCTTACATAAAATCTCGCTATACAGAAATATATATTTGCATGAATATATTGTCAAATATTTATGAAATGTTATTTAGCCCAAATGTCGAGTTTTTATAAAGGCGATGTAAAATTTATTTTGTCATGCTGAATTTATTTCAGCATCTCCCTTGTATTAAGAAGCCCGTGCTGAAAGCCGCCGATGGCTAATAAATTCGGGCTGACAGATTGTTTTTAGGTCTTGTTAGTGCAAGAACAATTATGGATTTTATAACTCGACATTCAGGCTATTTATTGTCTGCCCGTAAATGTTGAAAAAAATCAACTCTAGTATAAATATCTGATATTTAGTAAATTATGCTGTATGTTTACCATTAACGATGAAGCAAAATCTTTTTATAAGTCTTTAAGACATGTCGTCGGCCCTATGGCTCTGCAAAATCTGATATCTGCTGCGGTAACTTCAGCTGATGTAATTATGCTTGGTTTTGTTGGTCAGACAGCCATTGCTGCAACTTCTCTTGCAGGAAATGTTGCTTTTATTTTGTTTATGATTTCAACAGGGCTGTCTTCTGGCTTGATTATGCTTGGCGCTCAATATTGGGGCAAAAAAGACATTGAATCTATTCAGACGCTTCTTGGAATTGCATTGCGTATCTGCTGTTCGGTTGAAATTATAGTGGCTTTAATTGCTGCCATTTGTCCGCAGGTTTTGATGCGCATTTTTACAAATGATGCAATGATGATAGAAGAAGGCTGCAAATATTTAAGGGCTGTTAGTGTTTCTTATGCGTGCCTTTCGTTTTCGCAGATGTATCAGGCTGGTTTTAAAAGCATTGAAAGAGTAAAAATTGTTACGATTACTTCAACTTCAACTTTATTTTTGAACATTGGACTGAATGCGGTTTTTATTTTCGGGCTATTCGGTGCGCCAAAACTGGGCATTATCGGTGTCGGCATTGCAACTTCAATTTCAAGATTTATCGAAATGCTGTTCTGCTTTATTTATGCCGCCTGCCAGAAAGACGTGCGTTTTAGCCTTAGCTGCATTTTTAAACGGAACAGTCTTCTTACAAAAGATTTCTTTAAATATTCCATGCCGGCTGTCGGCAATGAACTTGTCTGGGGCGCAGCTTTTTCAATGTATTCTGTAATAATGGGACATTTAGGCGAAGATATTGTTGCGGCAAATTCTGTTGTAAACACAGTGCGTCAGCTGGCTTCTGTTTTGTGTTTTGGCATGGCTTATGGCGGTGCAATTGTTCTGGGCAAAGACATGGGTGCCGGCCGTATGGACGTTGCTGAACGTAATGCGTCGCGTCTTGCAAGAATTACAATTTTGTCTGGTGTTGCCGGATGCATTTTGATGATCTGTCTTTATCCGGTTTTGCCTTTTATTGCAGATTTGAACGAAACTGCCGCACATTATAGAAATATCATTTTGTTCATAAATTCATATTCTGTAATTGGTGCTGCAACAAACACTGTTTTAATCTGCGGCATTTTTCGTGCTGGCGGAGATTCAAAGTTTGGCTTTATAATGGACTGTATAAACATGTGGTGTATTTCTGTGCCGCTTGGCTTGCTTGCAGCTTTTGTTTTCAAACTGCCGCCTTTGTGGGTTTATTTTATTCTGTATCTTGATGAATTTGAAAAAATGCCTGTTGTAATTCATCATTATTTTAAGAAAGGATGGTTAAGAAACATAACACGATAAAGTAGAGTTATGATACAATGTAAGTGTATGAGGAACTTTTTTAACAGAAAAAATCTGATTCTTGTTGCTTCTTTTGTTTTTTTTGTAGTTTTTGTTTTTGTGTTTAATATTTGCAGTACAAACAAAATGATAAAGAATGAGGCAATATTAACTGAACAGATAAACAACCTTGAAATTGTTTCATATGCGGATAAAACTCTTGATAAAGATCTGCATGTTCTGCTTGACCTTGCAAAGAAACGACATACAGATTCATTTCTTGGGTTTTTATATGAAAGAATCTCTTTTGTCTATAAATGCCTTGGTGACGATTTAAATTATTATTCATATCTTGGCAAATCGTTATACAGGCTTGAAAAAAGCAATAATTATCAGATTATGCTGAACCTTTACAGCGATTTGATAGAATATCAGTATATTCCAATCGGCAATCTTGACCTTGCAAATCAAATAATAATTGAGATTAATCAAATTGAAAATCAAATTGGCATAGAAGATCCAAGAATTAAATCTCAGATATATCGCGTAAAAGGCGACCTTGCATATTACAATGGAAATGATGAAAAAGCTTTGGAATTTTATGAAATTGCAAAAACTGCTGCAGAAAATGCAGTTTCTCCAATAAAAGAAGCATTTGTTTCCGTAGTTGATATTCATGTTGCCAAAGTTTTAGCAGAGCAGGGCAGATATGAAGATGCAAAAAAAATTATAGATGAATATTCTGTCTTTTTTGATGACCAGCAGGAAATTCTTGCTGATGTTGTTACAAAAACTTTTACAATTCCATATTGTCAGACCGCATGCTGTTATTATGCGTATGTTTGCGATTATGAAAATCTGAAAAAATTTGCTGAAATTTTAATAAAAGAATGTGATGAACAGTCGTATGAACGCATGGCGATTATAACTTTCAATAAAGTACAGAAAGATTATAATCTTCCATCTGAAGTCAATGAAGATTTTCAGAAAAAAATTGCACATGAATATTTATCTATGACGACAAAACAGTCTGCTCATTACACGGAAATGTGCAGTGCCCAGCTTGAAATAAATTATCAGGCTTTGAAACAGTCTGAAATAAGCCACATGGAAAATACGAGAATAATTATAATCTGTGTCATAATGTGCTTTTTGATTCTTGCGCTAATCTGGCTTTTGGGCAGTATTAGACGGAAAAGTTTTATTGATGAGCTTACAAAAGTTTATAACAGAAGATTTTTGTCAAAAAGGCTTACACGCAATAAAAAATGGAAAATTCCTTTTTCTGTGTTGATGCTTGATATTGATGATTTTAAAGATGTGAATGATACTTATGGACACGGCGAAGGCGATGTTGTTTTAAAAAGACTTGGAGAAATTCTTAATTCAAGGTTTGTCCCAAATAAAGTTGAACCATTCCGTTATGGCGGCGAAGAATTTACTGTTCTGGTTTATTCAGATGTTAAGGTTTCACCAGAAATGATTGCTGACAGTATAAGAAATGAATTTCAGAATCAGTCATGGAATTTTAACAGAACTTTGACACTTTCTGTTGGTGTGGCAGAAGAAGGCACAACCGAAAAAGGTGTATCTGTCATGAAACAGGCTGATATAAATTTGTATTATGCAAAAAAACATGGCAAAAATCAGGTATGTAACGGAAAATTTGAAGATAATTTGAAAAAATGATGTTTTTTAGAATTTTGTTTCAAAATTTTTGAATTTTCAGATTCTCCCTTAAAAAATATTATGAAATTTCAGTGTGAGAAAAAATCTTTCCTGGAGAAATTATGAGTCGGAAAAAAGATCACAAAATCAAGCGGTTGAGAAGAGGACATGGTATTCTGCCGCATATTATTGGAATTCTGCTGGTTGATGCTTCTGTTATTGCGGTTGCAGGCTGTTTTATTGCGATTGCCGGGCTTGGGTTTGTTACTGACAGGGTTTTTGAAGTAAACAAAGACTGCAAAACTATAGTAAACATTGCAGAAACTGAATATCAAAATGATTTTGGTGCTTTGCAGAAAAAAATAGATGAAAGCACAAAACAGATTGATACAATTGAAAATGTTTTTCTAGTCAACGATGAGCTTGAATTAATTTATTCTGAAAATTTGGACAGACTTTTTTTTCAAGATGTTTTTAAAACTAGAAATATAAAAAAGGTTTTAGATAAAAACGGTTTTTTGCGTGAAAAAAACGCAGATTTTACTGATGCATTTTATGACGAAAATTTCCAGCCAAAGCTAAGTGAAATTATGCCTTTAAAAAAAATAATGACACAGTTACCATTTTTAAATTCAGCTTCTGAAGAATGTGGTGTTGTAAGGCAATGGGTAGTTTATAAAACAAATCTGAAAGGTATCAATCTGTGCATGCACTGCCGTTATTCGTTTTCGCGCTATATGGCTGTACTTGTTTTTATTTTGTTCCTAAGTTTTGTGTTTATTATTCTTGTTACTTTTATTTCCGGAAATAAAAAAATAATTATTTTGATTTTTGACCGTTATAAAATTCATAAGCTTGTTTCAACAGATATTGTAACTGGTGGAATTAATAAAGAATTTTTCATCAAAAAAGCTGGTGCTGCAATAAAACGAAATTCAAACCGCGTAATTGTTCAAATAAGATTGGAAAAGTACCGGAATTTCTGCACGACTTTTGGTGTAAAAGAAGGCGAAAATCTTCTTGAAGATTTTTATAGAGAAATTATAAAGCACCTTTGTACTGGCGAAATTGCTGCACATTTAGAAAAAGCAGATTTTGCTGTAATGTTGAATTTCGAAACAGTTGAGAAAACTGAAGAACAAATCAATGAAATAATTGATGTGTTGTCTTCTATCAGAAAAAATCAGCATATGCTTTTTTCGGCTGTCATTTGCCAGGTGTCTTCAAGAAGAAATGATATAAATGCACTTTTGACTTCTGCAGGTCTTGCAATTACAAAAAGATCAGAATCTTCGAATAATATTGTCTGGTTCAATGATTCAATGAAAGAAGAGCAGATTTGGGAACGCAATATTGAAGACGATATGGAAAGTGCACTTGAAAATCATGAATTTCAGGTTTATCTGCAGCCGAAATATTCTGCAAAAGAAGAAATTCCATCTGCTGCAGAAGCGCTTGTCAGATGGTCCAGTCCAAAACTGGGTTTTATTAGCCCCGGCAAATTTATTCCGATTTTTGAACGCAACGGTTTTATTTTAAAGCTTGATGATTATATGCTGACAGAAGTTGCAAAGCAGCAGTCAAAATGGCTTGAAGAAGGCAAAAAACTTCTGCCGATTTCTGTAAATGTTTCGCGTGCACATTTTACAACAGAAAATTTGGCAGAGCATATCTGTGAAATTGTTGACGAATATAAAGTTCCGCATGATTTTATTGAGCTTGAATTGACAGAAAGCGCCTTTTTTGATGACAAGGCAATTTTGCTTGATACTGTTAGAAAACTTAAAGCGTTTGGTTTTAAAGTTTCTATGGATGATTTTGGAGCAGGTTATTCGTCATTAAATTCGTTGAAAGAACTGCCGCTTGATATAATCAAGCTTGATGCAGAATTTTTTAGAGGTGCAGACAATCTGGAACGTTCAAACTTGATTGTAGGCGATACAATTTCTCTTGCAAAAAAACTTGGAATGCAGATCGTGGCTGAAGGCATAGAAACGAGAGAACAGGTTGATTTTCTTGCAAATCAGGATTGCGATTTAATTCAGGGATTCTATTTTTCAAAGCCTTTGTCTGTTGATGATTTTGAAGAATGTGTATACTGTTCAAAATGATGAATATTTAATAATCTTAACACATAGTGTCATTTCGAACTTATGTTCCGCATTTAAATTTTGAGCAGTTCTTTTAAGGTGAAAAATTATGAAATTATTTCAAAAAGACTCAGACTTTTATAAACAGGTTTTTAAGCTTGCTTTGCCGATTGCACTGCAAAGCTTGATTACAATCGGCGTAAACATGCTTGATACAATCATGGTTGGAAAGCTTGGTGAAGATTCTCTTTCTGCAACATCTCTTGCAAATTCATTTATAAGCATTTATCAGATTTTTTGCATGGGGCTTGGCATGGGGGCTTCTGTTCTGGTTTCGCGTTACTGGGGCATGAAGAATTCAAATGATGCACACAAAGAACAGGCTTCTAATGCTCTAAAACAGACAGTCTGTCTGATGCTTCGCCTTACTGTTTTGCTTGCATCTGTTTTTGCTCTTGTAACTTTGATTCTGCCGCAAACTTTGATGAAAATGTACACGACCGAAGAAAATATTATCAGTCTTGGCAGCGTTTATTTCAGATGGTCTGTAATTACATATTTTTTTCTTGGAACTTCTCTTGTTTCAACGATTGTGCTTAGAAGTGTAGGGCAGGTAAAATTTCCGCTTTATGTTTCAATCGGTGCTTTTTTTGTCAATTTTTGTGCAAATTATGTTTTTATTTTTGGAAAATTTGGTGCACCAAGAATGGAAGTTGCCGGTGCTGCTTTAGGAACTTTAATAGCCCGTCTTTTTGAAGCTTCAATGATTTTGGGTTATCTCTTTATTAAAGACAAGAAAATTCAATTTAAAATTAAAGACATTTTTATGCAGACTGGTTCTCTTGTATCTGAGTATATCCGTATTTGCATTCCGGTTCTTGTAAGTGATGGAATTCTTGCTTTGGGAAATAATTCTGTAGCTATGGTTATTGGTCATTTAGGTGCGGCTTTTGTTGCAGCAAATGCAATTACGAGTGTTACACAGCAGTTGAGTACTGTTGTAATTCAGGGCATAAGCCAGGCTGGTGCGATTGTAACAGGGCAGACTCTTGGACGGGGCGACAGAGAAAAAACAATGCAGCAGGGCTGGATGTTTCTCGGTCTTGGGCTTGCGCTCGGAACGGTTTCTGCTATTTTTATTATGTGTGTGTCAAATCCGATTATAAATACTTATAATGTAAGTGCAGAAACAGCAGAAATTGCAAGACAGCTTATGATTGCGATTAGTCTTATTATTATTTTTCAAGCTACAAACAGCATTATGACAAAAGGTGTTTTGCGCGGAGGCGGAGATACAAAAATGCTTATGGTTGCAGACAATATTTTTTTGTGGGTAATTTCAATTCCGTTGGGAATTCTTGCAGGTTTTGTGTTTAAATGGTCTGCATTCTGGATTTATGTCTGTCTTAAATCTGACCAGATTATTAAAACCATCTGGTGTATTGGCCGCTTAAAAAGCGAAAAATGGATTAAAAAGATTACAACTGGAAAAAATTAAACCTGTTGATTTATGCCTGATTAATAAAAAAAGGCTGCGTTATCTGCTTAAAAAATCTCTTTTGTGCAGATGTGCAGCCTTTTTGATTTTTCTTAAATGGCACTGCTATTCTTTTACAGCACCGCTCGTTAAACCTGCAACAATTTCTTTTTGTGCAAATGCATAGAACAAAACTGCTGGAATAAGTGAAAGGGTCAGATATGCC
>JAKSTS010000070.1 GCA_024402455.1 Treponemataceae bacterium | reverse complement strand
TGATGGAAAATTAAGGGAACATGGAGCTGCAAAGTTCTTTGTAAAAGGGAACGGTGATACAGAAAAACAGAAACAGGGCGATTTGACAGATACAGAGTCCAATGCAGTTCAAAAGTTCATTAAAGAACATTATCTTGAAATGTACGAAAAATGGGCAGATTATAGCAAAGAAGGGTTTTATAACAAATAGCCCTTAATATAGGCAATTTGGCTCAAATCCAGGATGGCCCAAAACTCATTTTGCGTAAGCAGAATGAGTTTTTTAAATAAATTTCCTATAGCTAAACGACGCGCAGTGGCGTATGGTCCAAACATTTCGTAACGCAGTGAGAAATTGCGCTTGAAAAATCCATTTCATCTAAGAAATGGATTTTTGTTTTTAGCCTGAATGTCGAGTTATGAAATCCATAGTTGTTCTTGCTCTGACAAGAACATAAAAACAATCTGTCATTCCGAATTTATTAGCCATCTGCAGCTTTCAGCACGGGAGCTCTTAATACAAGAGGATGCTGAAATAAATTCAGCATGATAAAATAAATTTTACATCGCTTTTATAAAAACCCGACATTTGGGCTTTTAAAGAGTTTAAGGCGTTTTTATTTGTCCAGTATGAACGCCAAAAATGCTGGAATGCTTTTTAGATTTTATGAATTGCGCCGTACTACAAATTCTTTTGGCTGGTCGCTGTCAAAAATCTGTGCCTGTTTCATCTGGTCAAGATAAAAGAATTCCTGTGCACGTTCTATCTGTTCGGTTTGTTCCGTTTTCTGTTTTCGCTTCCATGTTCCATCTTTATTTAAAACAAAAGCCTGTTCTGTGTCGCTAAAATATGCATTAAGTGCAATTTTAAGCTGCTTTACAAGGTCTTCCTGAATGACAGGGAACATAAGTTCAACACGCCGTTCAAGGTTTCGCGGCATCCAGTCTGCGCTCGAAAGATAAAGTTCTTCATCGCCGCCGTTCTGAAAATAAAAAATGCGTTCGTGTTCAAGATAGCGGTCGATTATGCTTACGACTTTTATATTTTCGCTCATGTTTTTTACACCTGGAACAAGCGTACAGATGCCGCGCACGTTCAGCAGAATGTTTACACCTGCATTGCTTGCTTCATAAAGTGCGCGGATGATTTCTTCATGGCCAAGACTGTTCATTTTTGCCATAATCAGTGCGCTCATTCCGTGTTTTGCATGTTCTGTTTCGCGTTTTATCATTGCGAGCAGTCGTGTCTTCAAATCGATTGGCGCCATAGAAAGCCGTTTCATTGTCTGGATTGAAGAATAGCCCGAAATCATATTGAAAAAGACAGTTGCATCGTTTGCAATTTCAGTTCTGCTTGTAAAAAGTGAAAGGTCTGCATATGTTCTTGCCGTTTTGTCGTTGTAATTGCCTGTGGAAAGATGTACGTAGCGTTTAATTCCTTCGCTTTCTTTGCGGATGACGAGCAGAATTTTTGCATGAACTTTTAGATTTGCAATGCCATAAACGACGATTACGCCTGCATGTTCAAGCTGTGCTGCCCACGAAATGTTGCGTTTTTCGTCAAAGCGGGCTTTTAATTCAACAAAAGCCGTTACATGCTTGCCGTTTTGTGCTGCGCGTTCAAGTGCCTGCACAATCGGTGAATTTCCGCTTGTTCTGTAAAGCGTAATTTTGATTGCAAGAACGTCCTGGTCGTCTGCTGCCTGATTCAAAAAATTTACGACTGAATCATATGATTCATATGGTACATGGCAGAGTTCATCTTTTACTTTTAAAACGTCCCAGGGCGATTCATGGAGAAGCCTTGAAGTTTTAAAATGCTTCCACTGCGGATATTTAAATTTATCCGGTGCGTCAATTGAGCCAAGCTCTGTAAGAAAGCCCAGGTCAACAAGTCCGTCAACTTCGTAAACGTCCTGTGTTTCCAGCTTGAGTCGTTCCGTAAGTGTTTTTGCAATTGTCCTGCTTGAATTGCCTGTCATTATGCGCACAACAAAAGAAGTTTGTCTTTGTTCAAGAACTTCTTCCATTGCCTGAATAAAATCGGCTTCTCTGTCTTCATCAACGGCAAAGTCTGCATCTCGTGTAATTTTGAAAATTAATGTTTCTTCAACGGAAAAACCCGGAAAAAGATATGTACCAAAAGTCTGAACGATATCGTCCAGAGTTGTGAAATTCCTTAAATTGTCAGCTTCGTCCGACAGCCAGACAATGCGGTCTATGCTCGAAGGAATTTGAACGACTGCGATCGGTTTGTCTTCAAGCGGAATTGCATCCAAAAGAAGTTTCGGATCGTTATTTTCGAACATCGGTTTCAAAAGAAAAGCTGCATGGAGTTTCAGGTTTGAAACATGAGGAAACATTGTCGAAGGGTCTGTGCGGAGCGGTGTAAGCAATGGGAAAATTTCATTCAAGAAAAGCTGCTTAAGATAATTGTGCTGTTTTTCCGTGTAATCTGCTTTGCTTATATAATTTAAGCCGCATTCCGGCAGGGCTGGAAGAATTTCGCTGTTAAAGCATTTGTACTGCTGTTTTAAAATTTCATGTGCACGTTTCGAAATGCTTTTTAGTTGAGCCGAAACTGTTAAATCTGAATTATCTTTCCAGTCTGGTTTTTTGCGCTGCTGGCGTTTAAGGCTTGCTACCCGAACCATGAAAAATTCGTCAAAATTTGAGCTTGTTATGCCTAAAAATTTTACACGTTCCAGAAGCGGCACATCTTTTCGTTCTGCCTGTGCCAGTACACGTGCATTAAATTCAATCCATGAAAGTTCCCGGTTAAAAAACTGATATTTTTCAGACATAATATTTCCTTAGTGCAGAATGACTTTATAGCCAAAAATATTTTCAAACAAATCTGCTTTTTCGGTCAATGCATTTCTTTCAAGAGTCGTGTCATAAGTGCGGTTTACCACAAGATGCATGGCTTCGTTTTTAAGCTCTATTTTTATGTCTTTTATGCGCTGTGTGTGGCCGCGGTCAAGTGCGTCTGCAATTCTTAAAATTGCTGCAAGTTTCTGTACTGTAATTCTGTCATGCGGCGAAAGCGAATAAAAGCGCGTGTCGCTTGCACTTGGAGGCGCACCTTTATGGTAGCGTGCAACTTGCGAAACAATAATCATGTCGTCTTTGCTCAATCCGAAAATTTCGGAATTCGAAATGATATAAAGACTGTGCATTTCATGATTTTGGCTTCTTATAAAAGTTCCGACATCATGCAGAAGGGCAGCAACCTCAAGCAGCAGCCGTTCACGGCCTTCAAAACCAAGTTCGTCCTGCAGCGTGTCATAAAATTTGAGTGCAATTGTCCTTACATACTGTGCATGTGTTTCGTCTATGCGGAATTTCCGGCAGAGGTTTAAAGCTGAAGCCGTAACCTGGCTTGCAAAATTTTCCTGAAGTTCTGTATTCGGAGAAGTATATTTGCTTGCGATAATTCCTTCGCGGATTGAAGATTTTACGACAAGAATTTCTTCTGCAGCCGTAAGGTTTATGAAAAGCTGATAAGTGAGCAGATTGATTGTAAGAGCCCTTGCTTCTGCATAAGGAATTTTAAAATGTGCAATACATTCATCAATTGAATAGCTTTGAATTTTTGTTACAAATTCCTGAAAAGCTTCTCTGTTTATAATCCAGCAGTTGTCAGAAACGCTTGTGCCGATTTCTTTGGCTACAAGCTGTGCTTCCTGTCCTGTTGCAACAAACTGATGAACTTTTGCAAGCGACAGCTCTTTGTTGAGGTTTCCGCCTGTGTTATTGATGTATTCTTCAAGAAAGCGTCTTGCATCTTTTTGCGAACCCATCATTGCTTTGATGTGCTGTTCTATAATGACTGTGCCGAGGCGAAGACTGTGTACGGCTACCATTTCGCCATGATGAAGAAGCATTATTTCTGTTGAACCGCCGCCGACATCGAGAATGATGGAGTTCAGTTTATTAAAGCGGGGCAGCTGATTTTGCAGTGCATTTAAGATTGCAACATACATAAGGCGGTTTTCTTCAATTCCGTCAATAATTTTTACGGAAAAACCTGTCTTTATGCGGATTCTGTCGAGAACTGCGTCGCGGTTTCTTGCTTCGCGCAGCGCACTTGTTGCAACGATTGTTATATGGGCATTTTCTATCTGCCAGTTTGCAATCTGTTCTTTAAAACGGTTGAGAATTTGAAGACATTGTACGAGGGTTTCTCTTGAAACAAGGGAAGTTGTAAAAACATCCCAGCCAAGCGCAACAGGCAGTTCAGAATGGTCAATAAACGACCAGCTGTTGTCAGGTGCAATTTCTGCAATTGCAAGCCTGATACCTGTTGAGCCGATTTCAATAACAGCTTCAAGTTTTGTCATAACTTGTCTATAAGCATTGAACATTTGCCAGAAGGAATCGGCAATGTTTTTTTCTTTTCTCCAAGAATGTTGATTGTAAAGTAGTAAAGTTTTTCACTTTCCATATGAATTTCCCAGCCGCGCTGACTTTTGTTTGACAAAATTGTAATAAGGTTGCGCTTAAGGGAAAGATTTTCAATTCCCATTATTTCAAGGTTAGGAATAATCCAGTCAACAGTTTTACGTGGAAGACTTATAAACAGTCCGACAACGTTTTCAATCATCAGCGCAATTGTAGAAAGACCTGTGTAGTGAATGTATCTCTTTTTAGGAAATTCCGGATTGCTGCTTGATTTTGCAGGACCGCCTTTTGTCGGCGAATATGCTTCCCAAAGGTCGCCCTTTGTGTGACCATCGAGGAGAAGAGCATCAAGAATCTGGTACAGGTGTCTGATTGAACATTCACGTGCAAGATCCCATTTCTGGTATTTTTCAAGACCTTTGATAACAACAAATGTAAGCGGCGGATAAACGCTTCCGCAATATTCATTGCCGTCCGGGTCAAAATGAGGATCGTCTGCAGAAAGTGTCGGAAACGGATAGTCTGTGCCGAATGTTTCTGGATTTGTAAGATGTTCAACAAGCTGGTCTGCTTTGTCTTCGTTTGGAATTTCTGCCAGCATAGGCCAGAAACCCGCAATTGTTTTTACAGGCAGTTTGTTGCCGTCTGCGTCAAGATCGTGGTAGAAACCTGTATCAGGGTTCCACATAAGTGAGTTGATGCGTGTTTTAAGCGAGAAGTACATGCGTTTGTACATAAAGCTCAAATCTTTGTCATTGAGAATGTCGCCCATTGCAGACATGTACAAAGCGTTTACGGCAAGCGCACTGTTAAAATCTACCAGGAATTTTGCATTTTCACGTGGAGAATTTGACATTGTTGTTGCTGCAACCGGACATGTATAAAGCCCGTTTTCGCATTTAAAAGTTTTTTCAAGCCATGTCATGTATTTCTGCATGATTGGCATGACTTCTTTGATGCGCTTTTTGTTTGCTGATTTGTGGAAAAGGTTATATTCAACCCATGCAAACAAAGGCATGCCGACACCTTCCGGATTGTCCTTTGAAATTATCGGTTCGCCTGTTTTTGCGTCATATTTCCAGCGGATGGCACCGCTTTCTTCCTGTTTTGAATAAAGATAGTCAAGGTTCTGGTTTGCCGGAAAATTTCTGTTTGAATAAACAAGAAAAAAAGAGGCAAAGATTGATTCAAACTGGTCGATGACAAGATTTTCGCCCTGTTGAAACAAAAAAAGCTCTGAACTGATTTTATCTTCGGCTACTGCTCCGGTTTTGGGATCCTGCCAGAAGTCCTGCAGCCATGACCACGTCTTATCGTAAATATCAACAAAATCTTGATCGTAAAAATGGACTTTAGGAAAATCGCGCTTATTCACAGAGGCTCCTTTTCAGCTTGCAGTTGAACACTTTTTTATAAACTTCTGTTTGAAAAAAATATCAGCAGAAGGTCTGGCAGTTCTAGAAATTTTGAATTGCCATAAATAAATTTAAAATCTAATGTGTACTAAAACCTCATAAGTATATCACAAATCTGCAAAAAATAGTATAGTTTTCTATGAAAATCTATTAATGTTTTGTTAAAAAAATACAAAATATTGTATTTTTTTGCATGACACAAAGAAGGATTTATGTTTCAGTCGCATGTTTATTTAGAAGTCCGCATTTTGATTTCAACCCAAAAAAAGCCTTTTTCAAACACCAATGGCCTTGAACTTGACGGCGGAGTTTTTAAAAGAGTTTATGCATTGCTCAGGTCGTTTAACTGCTCAATTTTAGAAACTGTCTGTTATGAACGTTTGACTGGAAATATTAATGTGCCAAGTTCCGTCGGTTTTTCAGGTCTTTCTGTCAAAGTCGGCGAAAAAGGCGTAATGCCGATTGAATTTCATCGCAGGCAGAAGCTCATAAAAATTGAGGAAGTGCGCATTGAAGAAGATGCAGGACGCCTTACACATATAAACAATGTTTCAAAAATGGATTATACGTGGGCAGGCTATGCAAGCGTGCGCATTAAAACTGATGCAGATTTTGAATTAGGTGAAGAAGCGGAGCTTTTTTTGAATGAGCTGCGCCGGCGTCTTCAGTACATGCAGCTTGTAGATAATATTCCTCTTGAAAACCTTATCCGCTGCAATGCTTATGTTGCACTTGCCCGTTACCCGAACAAGCCTGATTATTATGTAAAACTGCGCAACTTGAATTCGATTAACTTTGTACGCAAGGCAATAAATGCAGAAATTGACCGCCAGGAATCTGTGCTTTCTTCGGGTGGAACTGTGGAATCTGAAAGCCGCCTTTGGAATGAACGCCAGAACCTGACTGAAAGCTATAAACCGCGCACAGTTGAAGAAGCAGGAAGAAGACAGTTTGAACTTTTGGAAAAAGAAAAACCTTTTGACATGACTTTTTTGCTTGAAGAAGCTGAAAAAGAAGCACCTGTAAACGTTGATGCAAATTTAAAAGCTGAACAGCCGGCAGAACGGTGCAAACGTCTGTGCGCTGCTTATGGGCTTGCAAAAGTGCGTGCAGAATTTATCTGCGACGACAAAGCAAGGGCAGATTTTTTTGAACAGGCGGCTTTTTTTGGTGCAGACCCGATAATGACTGCGCACTGGCTTTCAAGTGAATTTATGAAACTGCTTAAGCGGACAAATTCTTCGATTGCGCAAAGCCCTGTTACGCCGGAACGTTTTGCAAGAATTATGGTGCTTTTGAAAAACGGGCAGATACACAGCAGCATTGCAAAACAGCTGCTTCTGCACCTGCATGAAAACGGCGGCGAACCGGACGAAATTCTTGCAAGCAACAACTGGAAACAGATTATTGATAAAGATGTGCTTTTGCCTTTAGTGCAGGAAACGATAAATGCAAACCCGCAGGAAGCGGAAAAGCTGCGCAAAGGCGAAATGGCGCCTCTGGAATTTCTTACCGGTCTTATAATGAAAAAAACAGACGGACTTGCTTCTCCGCTTGTTGTAAAAAGCCTTTTGAAAGAAGAACTGCATATCAATATTGTTTATGTAATTTCCATGGGCGGTTCAATCTGCGGACACCGCACACAGGACGGCGCTGTTATTCCGGCTGACGGCAGAATTTTAAAAACAATGCTGCAGGACATTGATTCTTCGATACATTATCAGGTTGTGCAGGTTGGGCGCATGCTGAGCGAAGAGATTGAACCTGCTGACTGGGCTGCTTTAATTGCAGAAATTGCATCTCTTATTGGAACCGGAACAGCAACGGGAATAGTTGTTGCACACGGAACGGACACGCTTTCGTATACAGCGCCGCTTTTGTACTGGCTTTTTTCTGATGCAGAAGTTCCGGTTGTGGTAACTGCTTCTTCTGAAACGAGCGATGAATCTTCTGAAGCAAAACAGAACCTTCATTTTGCCGTAAAAACTGCATGCAAAGAAAAACAGGGCGTTTTTGTTGCTTTTGGCGGCAAGCTGCTTTCTCCGCTTAATTTGAAATTTGAGCGCCCGTCGCCCGATGGTTTTTCAAACTGGAACATGAAGCAGCCGCTTTATACATGCGGCGCTGGTCCTTTGAGCGGACTTTTCAACGGCTTTTTTGATGCAGATGAATTTGTAATGCGTCAGGTGCTCCGCGAAGCAGCAAACAGAATGATTGTCTGCCGTGTTTATCCGGGGCTGCGTGCAGAAAGCTATGTGCAGCTTATTGATAACGGCATAGACTATATTTTTCTTGAACTTTACGAAACAGGAACCGGAAGCATGCGAAACGGAGATTATTCCCTTAAACCGCTGCTTACAAAAGGCAGAAAAAAAGGCTGCACGTTCTTCTGCACTTCGCAGCAGCAGAGCCTTCTTGATTTTTCAGGTTATACGACAAGCCGCCGCATGTGGCGCGAAGGTGCAGTTCCAATGGGTCGCCTTACGACAGAATCTGCAGTTGCGCTATATTTTGCTGCAAGCCTTGTTTCTGACACGCGCGAAGAATTAAACCTCTGCATGGAAGCTTACGCAGAACTTTTTGAATAGCGGCTGGCTTTTTGCTTGCGCAAAAACTCGTAAAACTTGTACAAATTGTCATGCCGGATTTATTTCAGCATCTGCTTATTTCAGCATCTATTGCATAATAGACCCTGAAATG
>JAKSTS010000007.1 GCA_024402455.1 Treponemataceae bacterium | reverse complement strand
ATTTCATACTTCGATTATCGGTGTTTAAAGCTCAAACTACAACTTTTTTGCAGAGAATATTACTTGTTTTTTGTTGCTTTCTGCTTGCGGTAATATGCAGCATGCTTAATAATCTCAAGACAGTCTGGTACAAACAGTTTGTTGCGGATAACTCTTACGCGCTGTTCTCTTTCAAAAAGGTCCAGTGTTGTATACTGCTCGTTCGGCGGAATTGCACACATGTTTGCAAGTTCCTGTGGAGAAATATCAAGCTGAAGCGATGTCGGTGAAGATTCTGAAAGCGGCAGCCGCTGTTTTTCAATTTCCAAAGCAAGCATGTCATAAAGCTTGCCGAGTGGATCTGTAAGACGTGTATTTGTAACCTGTCGGTACATAGACCAAAGGCGTTCTGCTAATGTTGTCGTCAATCTTGAAATCATCTGTGCCTGTGTAGAAACCATCTGGTCAAAGTTCTTTCGGTTGATGACCATCAGCTTGCATTTTTCGTGTGCAATTGCTGATGCAGAACGCGGCAGGTTTTCAAGAAGCGCCATTTCACCGAAAAAGTCGCCTTTTTTGAGTACTGCAAGAACAACTTCTTTGTTGTCGATGATTTTTGTAATCTTAACCTGTCCTTCCTGAATGATGTACATATCCTGTCCGCTCTGGGTTTCTGCAAAAACCATTGTGCCCTGCGGATATTCACGAATCATTTCATCTTTTGGTTCAAGATAAACAGCTTTTGAACGCTGCTGAAGCATTACGAAACGTTTTTTTGCTGTTTCTGCCTGCTTTCCTGTCGGATGCGTTTTTAAATATTGATAATATGCATAAGTTGCTGCATCAATTTCTTTTGCATCATCATAATAAACAGCAATGTTATAAAGCTGTGATGCTGTGTTATTAGACTCTTTTTGAAGCGCCATTTTTAAAAGCGTTTCATTCATTTCGCGCATTCGTGCAGCAAAAACTCGGATAATCTTTAAAGCAACAGGGGTATTTTTTTGAATGAGTTCAGGGTACTGGTCTCTTTTTACAGAAATTACTACAAGATCTGTAAGGGCGACAACAGATTCAATCTGGTTGTGGTTTGACATACATGGAATAACGCCAACAAAGTCGCCAGGTCCTAATATGTTCGATTTTGGGGTAGACGAAAAATCAATCTCACGAACACATTGAGCTTGTCCGCTTTGTATGATAAAAAATTTGCTTGAATCTGGTTTTCCCTCTACTAAAATGTAGGAACCTTTTCTGTAATTAACGAATGATAACTGTAACAACCCCGTGTCCCTCTCAAAGGTAAAGTATAAGAGTTAATGTCGAGCATTGTCAATGAACTTTGTGTCATCTCGGATATATTGAAGAACTTGTTCCTGTAACAGGTGCAGAATAACACAAATTCACGAAATGATTAGTACAAAAAATACTCGAAATATTTCATTACGTTTTTCGGCATTTTTTCTTTCAAGATTATCTTTAAAAGAAAAAACACTGTAAGATCCATCTTCTTTTATTAATGGCGTCTCTAGAAATCAGCAAAATTGCATTTTTTAGAGAAAAAACGCCTGCCTATGCAGAATAAGCAAAAATTAAGCCGTTGAAATAAAGCGGTTTAAAATATTGCACTTTCTGGCTTTACTTTGAAAACTGCAATTTGGAATTTCATTTAGAGAATATAATACTTTGCTGTAAAAGGCTATATGAAAAAATTTTGGCAATTATAAAAAAATAAAAATCAGATTTTTTGCTTTGCTTCTAAATTATTGAAATATAACAATTTAAAAGTTAAGAAATCTATGGCAGATTTGAAAAATTTAGATTTTAGAGATTCTCATATAATAAATTTTGCATTGCAAAAAGTTATTTCTGTCATTTTTTTCACTGCCTTGAGTACTGGTGTTCCAGCATTTAAACTCATAATTAAACATTAAATCTTGCAGCAGATAATTTTTTTGAGGACAATATATGCTGTTCTCTGAACGGCTTTTGTTTTATGCCTTTATGTCAGAAATTTCTGCCTACAAAAATTATTTCTGGTTCAAGCACAAAACCTGTCTGTCTTTTTACTTCATTGGTTACATGAATGACAAGGTTGTGAATGTCTTCTGCTGTGGCGTTTCCTGTGTTTATGATGAAATTGCCGTGCCATGGGGCAATCTGTGCACCGCCGATGCTAAAACCGCGCAGACCTGCCTGGTCAATGATTTTGCCGGAAGGACTTCCAAAATCGTGGTTGTTTTTAAAGACGCTGCCGGCAGATGGAAATTTAAAATGACCTTTTTCTTTCCGGTCTTCAACATAATGTGCATTTAATGCTTTTATCTGTTCTTTTTCGCCGGCTGCACATTTTAACTGGGCTTCTAAAATTATAGCCTTTCTGTTTTGAAAAGGCGATTTTTTATAGGCCCAGTCTGCTTCGTTAAATTCATATGACTGAATTGTTCTTGTGTCTTCGTCAAAATAAACGGCGCTTTTAAGCACGTCAGAAATTGAATGTTCATAGCAGCGTGCGTTCATAAAAACAGCACCGCCTATTGTACCCGGAAGTCCTGAAAAAGTTTCAAGTCCGCTTATGCTGTTTTTTTCACAGAATTCTGCAATTTCGTCCATGAGCGTGCCTGCTGCACAATTCAAATAAAGACCGTCTGTGTTTTGCATAAGCGAAATGTTGTTCATTTTTCTTGTGCAGATAACGGCGCCTTCTATGCCGTCGTCGCTTACAACAAGGTTTGAACCGCCGCCAAAAACAAAAAACTGCTGCCCGTTCGTTTTTAAAAATTCAATAAGTGTTTTAAGTTCTTCTGTACTGGCCGGTTCAAAAAATGCATCAGCTTTTCCGCCGACTTTAAAAGTTGTGTGTCCGGCCATCGGTTCATCAAAGCGAACCATAATATTCGTGTTGAAATTTTCTGTTAATTTCCGTAAAGTATTCATAATTTTCCATATTTGATGTATGTTATGGATATAATGAACAAATTATGAACAAGATTCAACCCGTTTGAATGTATTTTGGTTTTCAGATTTTTTGAATTGTTCATTTTTTAGTTCAGCAGCGATTTTTAATAGGAGTTTTTTATGGCCTTAAGACTTTATAACACAATGGGACGCAGAATGCAGGAATTCAAGCCGATTACGGCTGGTAAAGTCGGTTTTTATGGCTGTGGACCTACGGTTTACAATTATGCTCATATTGGAAATTTGCGTGCTTATGTTTTCTTGGACATACTCGACAAAACGCTTTCCTTTTTGGGGTATGAAGTTAATCACGTTATGAACATTACTGATGTTGGACATTTGACAGGTGATGCTGATGACGGTGAAGATAAAATGGTAAAAACGGCAGAAGAGCGTCATCAGAGTGTTCTTGAAGTTGCACAGTTTTATACAGATGCTTTCCATAAAGACATTGATGCTTTGAATATCCGCCGCCCTGATGTTGAATGCAAGGCGACTGAACATATTAATGAAATGATTGCACTTATCCAGAAGCTTGTTGAGAACGGTCACACTTACATGGCTGACGGAAACCTTTATTTTGACATTTCAACTTATCCAGATTACGGAAAACTTGCAAATTTGAATCTTGACGAACTGAAAGCAGGTGCCGGAAAAAGAGCTGTAAGTGTAATTGATGAAAATAAACGCAACCCGAATGACTTTGTTTTATGGTTTACAAAATCTAAATTTGAAAATCAGGCCATGACATGGGACAGCCCGTGGGGAAGAGGTTATCCAGGCTGGCATATTGAATGTTCTGCAATGAGCATGAAATATCTTGGAAAGCATTTTGACATTCATACTGGTGGAATTGACCATATTCCGGTTCATCATACAAATGAAATTGCTCAAAGCGAAGGAAGTTTTTCTAAAGAAGAAGCTTTTAATGCTGACGGTACCAAAAATCCATGGGTAAATTACTGGCTTCATAACGAATTCCTCGTAATTGAAGGTGGAAAAATGTCAAAATCGAAAGGACATTTTATCACTTTGCAGGCTGAACTTCCTAAAGAAAAAGGTTATTCACTCAAAGACAAAGGAATTGAGCCTCTTGATTACAGATTTTTCCTGCTTGGCGGTCATTACCGCAAACAGCTTGTGTTCAGCCTTGAAGCATTGGAAAGTGCAAAGTCTGGCCGTGCTGCCCTTATTGAAAAGATTGCAAAACTTATTGTTGATGCAAATTCTAAAAAATTGTGGGAAAAAGTGCCGGCATTTGGTGCGGTTGAACTTACAAAAGAAAATTTTAGTACCGTTCTGCCAAAATATTTTGCACCAGAAGTTGAACGCACCGAAGATGAAAAGCGTTCATTGGCTCAGTTTGCAGAAGCACTTGAAAACGATTTGAATACGCCGAAAGCTTTGGCTGCATTGAATCAGGAAGTAAGTTCAAAAGTAAATCATGATTCAGCTTCAAATCTTGCAAACATCTGGAAAATGGACCAGGTGCTTTCTTTGAGTCTGCTTGAAAGCGCATTTGGCTTTATTGAAAAGCAGAAAGAAGAAGCAAAAAAAGCACAGGAAGCACTTGCAAATGACCCTGAAGCAGCAGAAATTACAGCACTGGTTCAGGCAAGAACAGAAGCAAAAAAAGCAAAAGATTTTGCCAAAGCAGACCAAATTCGTAATGACCTTGCTGCCCGTGGAATTGAAATTATTGATACTCCAAACGGTCCGACATGGAAGCGAAAATAAACGCTTTTTTGGTACCTGCTGAAATTTAATATCTGCATTTATCTGTGCGGTTTTAATGCAGGTTCTTTGAATTATAAAATTGATAAAACAGGTTTCTGTAATTTCTGCAGAAGCCTGTTTTTTATTTGTGCGGAATGTTTCGTATCTGTTTAAATGAAAAATAACGCCCTGCAGTGAGGCGTCGGTTGTATGCAAAAATCTTTTGCAGGTTAAGATTAATATTCCCTTAAGATTCTTAAAAATCTATGAATTCCGTAACCTTTTGAATCTTGAAACCTTCTTTTATAGGATTCTTTAAACGGAATAACCAAAAAGGTCTTAAAGTTGATTTGATAAAACAAAGTTTTAAGCAATTTTCTGTTAAGATTTTTAAGAATTCTACATGCATATTTGCGGACATCTCTAAAAATCAGTAAATTAGTTTTTTTAGAGCTTCTCATTAATTTTTTTGAAAGTTATGTATTTAAAATGCCGATAAAAATGTGGAATTATTTGCAGAACAATCCTTTATGGAAAGTTTAATGAATGCTGAGAATTCTTAAATAAAGATTAAAAAAAACTTAAAATGTTTGTAACGAATGGGGGCAACCTTTGTTTAATGATAGAAAGCCTGATTCAGAAAGGACAGTGATTCGTGCCGGAAATGAAGCAGACTTCAAAAAAATATATGATGCAACGATGCAGGTGCTCTTCAAGGTTGCTTATCGTGTTGTTGGCGATGAAGAGGCTGCGGAAGACTTAGTTCATGATTCTCTGATAAAAATGCATGAGAAAGAACTGGAGTTTCCGTCAATTGATGATGCCAAATACTGGCTGATTCGCGTTGTTAAAAATGCTTCGCTTAATTATGCGAAGCGAAAAGGTCGAGAGCGTCGTGCTTACGAAAAGGCACTTCACGAAGACCGTCGTCAAGTTGATTCGGGCGAAACCGAATACTTGAAGAATGATGCCCAGAAACGTGTTTTGGCTGCACTTGAAAAACTTCCGCAGAACTTGAAAATGGTTCTTGTTTTGCGTGAGTATGCAGAACTGAACTACAAAGAAATTGGTCGTGTTCTGGGAATCACTGAAGGAAATGTAAAAGTACGTGTTTTTAGAGCACGTGAACAATTATCCAAGTTAATAGGAGAAGAGGATGTCTACTTGCCCTGATATGGAGCTTTATTCAGCTTTCCTTGATGGAGAGATTGCTAACCCATGGTATGATGAGCTTAAAATGCATGCAGAGAATTGTGCTGACTGCAAAGCTCATGTTGAACGTCTTCAAGCTGTGCGCGATGTTTTCGCTGCTGATTCTGCTGCATTGAATCTTGACAAAGAAGAACTTGATGCAAGTTATGCACGTTTGCAGTCTAGACTTCGCTACAAGAAAGTTGCTGCAAAAACAACTGGTGCTTCTTCTGATTTTGTAAGAAAATTTATTCCTTATGCTGCCGCTGCTGCATTCCTTGCAGCTGTAATTATGCCGGCTGCAAATATCCGTTCACAGGTAAAAGAACATTTTAATGATGTTGCTCTTCTTCCTGTAACTTCATCTATCGAGCTTATCGATAAAACAGGAATTGCTGCTGATCAGAATGTAAACATTTCTGCTTTTCAGGTTGCTGATGTAAACCGTTCTGCAGCAACAGTTCAGCCGGTTTCAATGCATGTTTCTAACCTTACACAGGTTGACATTTTTAAGCCGGAATTTTCTAGTTCAAATTCTATGCCAATGAATATTAAACTTACGGATGTATCAGAACTTCCTTTGATTGATTCTGAAAAACAGCAGGATTCGATATATCCAACTGTGGATTTTTATCGTTGAGTAATAAAAACACTTTTTCTTATCTCATTCGAAAATATCCATTATTACGAGCAGTGCTCTTAGTGTCAGTACTTGGAGTGCTGCTTTTTTTAATGGTTATTATTTCAACAAACAAAATACGGGTTCCTCAAATAACAGTTATTGATCCAAAAGTTGGCAATCCTGGCGATGTTCTATCCATATATGGTTCATATTTTGGAAATGAACAGACAGACAGTTTTGTTGAAATAGGTGGTCTTCGCATTACTGCTTCAAATTGCATTGAATGGACTGACCGTAAAATACAGATAACACTTCCTGCAAATATCAGGGACGGGCTTGTTTATGTTGTAACGCAAGGCGGCAGAAGTGAACCAAAGATATTTACAAACAAGACTGCTGTTCCTGTGCGTGTAATAACAGATCCTGCAACTTCTGTTCCTGCAATTTACAGCATCGAAGAAAAAAATCAGAGTGTCGGTGGCTTGCTTTCAATTCATGGCAAAAACTTCGGACTTATGCGGAACAATTCAAAAGTGTTTTTTTCATCAAAAGATGCAGAGTCTGAGCAGATTTGCTGTGACAGCGAAGATTATGAATATTGGAGCGACGAACTTATAAGGGTTCGTGTTCCAGATGGTGCTTTGACTGGCAGCATTTTTGTTGAGACCGAAAAGGGTGAAAGCAATAATTATCCATTCGAGCTGCAAAGCGCTGTCGGCAAAAAAAACTTTTTGGAAAAACGTACATTTGTTCTTGAAACTTCTATTGAACTGCGTGAAATTGTTACAGACAATGACGGTCTGATTTTTTTGCGAGTGCCAAAACCTCTTGTTTTTGCTTCTCAGCCAAGTGTTGAACTTTCTTCTTGCAGCAGACAGCCTTCAATTGAAGAACTGGCCGGTACGATTGTTCATCAGCTTGACGGTGCAGAGATAAATGCTTCGATTGAGACTTCAAAAACAGCTGAACAGCTTCCAACTGCAAATATAAATATTGACCATACTTTTGTAGTTTCAACATACGCGGTTTCAACAGATATAAAAGAAACGCTTGTAAAACCTTATTCACAAAAAGTTTTGCTTTCAAAAGCACATCAGCTGGCGATGGCTTCATATTCCGAACTGGTTCCGGGGCTTTCAACGGACGAAAAACTGGTTTCGCTTGCAAAATCAATAATTGGAAAATACACAAATCCATATACAAAAGCACGTCTTATTTACAATTACATGATAAATAATTTTTCTGTGCTGCCGGAATTAAGGTCGCCTGATGCACCTATAACAGATTTGCTTGAAACAAAAAAAGGTGATGCTTATGATTTTGCAATGCTTTATAACGGTCTGCTGCTTGCCTGCAATGTTATTGCAAGACCATGTGCCGGCATAATTGTTGATGCAAATTCTTCTGTTCAGCCGCACTGGTGGTGTGAATTTTATGTTGAATCTTTTGGCTGGGTTCCGGTTGATGTATCTTTGGGGGCAGGGCTTCCGTTTGAACGCTTTGCAAAAACATCTAATGTCAAGGAATTTTATTTTGGCAATCTTGATGCCCAGCATGTAACATTCTCAAGAGATTTCAATAAACTTAGACCGACGATTGCATACAGCAAAATTGTTCATCAGCCAAAAACATATGCACTTCAATCAATTTGGGAAGAAAGCTCTGAAAAAGTAACTAGATATTCATCATTTTGGACAATGCCAAATGTTGTTGGTGTTTACTGATTTTCTGTTTGATTTGTGCAGTATTGTTTAGATGCCTTTTTGTTTTTTTTGAGTTTTCAAAATATGTTAGGTTGATTTTTAATTTTAATATAAAAGACAAAAATATTGATTGTTTTTTACGGGAGGCATTTTATGGTAAAAGTTTTATCTGTGGGCGGTTCAATTGTAGCACCAGACAAACCGGATTCTGAATTCTTGAAAGAATTTGCAGCACTTGTAAGAACCTGGCTTGGCAAAAATGCAGAAAGAAAATTGATTCTTGTTGTTGGTGGCGGCGGTCCTGCACGTGCCTATCAAAATGCGTATAAATCTGTAAATGAAGATAAATCTGCAAAGGCAGATGAAGCTGACTGGATTGGCATTATGGCAACACGCTTAAATGCACAGCTTTTGCGTGCAATTTTTGCAGATTTGTGCAATGAACCGGTTGTTTATGATCCTACGCAGTGCAGTGATTTTTCTGGGCAGGTTCTTGTTGCAGCCGGCTGGAAACCAGGTTTTTCAACTGACACAGATGCAGTTTATCTTGCAGAAAGATTCGGTGCAAAAACTGTTGTAAATCTTTCTAATATAGAAAAGGTTTATACAGACGATCCAAGAAAAAATCCTGATGCAAAACCTCTTGATACAATAAGCTGGGCAGATTTTAGAAAAATGGTCGGAGATGAATGGGTTCCAGGCAAAAACTGCCCGTTCGATCCAATTGCAAGCAAAAGAGCTGAAGCTGCAGGCATTAAGGTAATTTGTGCCGGCGGCAAAAACATTCAGAATATTCAGAATATTTTGAATGACGAACCGTTTATTGGAACCACAATCGGCTGATTGATTTGAGTCTGAAAAATCTGTAGCGTTTCAATAATTTTAAAGTCTGTTTCTCTTTTCTTCTGCAGAGAAAAAGAGAAGCAGACATTTTTTTTGTAAAACTTAATCTGCAAAACTGAATAAAAACATTTTCTTGTTAAAAAAATCGAATTCATTTGAAAATTTCATAAAAAAATCAAAAAATTACTATTGACAATAATTACTATTTATAGTTATATTGCTTCTATTAAAAGTAAATACTTTTAATAGAAGCTTGCTCAAGGCTTCACTTTTAGAATTATGCCTGGAGGTTAATTATGGCAAAGAAAGAAATTCCTTACAAAATCTATCTTGAAGAAAAGGAGATGCCGGCTTCCTGGTATAATGTCCGTGCCGACATGAAGAAAAAACCGGCACCTCTTTTGAATCCTGCAACGCTTAAACCGTGTACGGCAAAAGATCTCGAAACAGTGTTTTGTACTGAACTTGTCAAGCAGGAATTGAATGATACAGACCGTTTTATAGAAATTCCTGAAGAAATCCGCAATTTCTATAAAATGTACAGACCGTCTCCGCTTGTGCGTGCATATTTTCTTGAGAAAAAACTTGGGACACCTGCGCACATTTACTACAAGTTTGAAGGCAACAATACATCTGGCAGCCATAAGCTTAATTCTGCAATTGCACAGGCTTATTATGCCAAAAAACAGGGCTTAAAAGGCGTAACAACAGAAACCGGGGCAGGTCAGTGGGGCACAGCACTTTCAATGTCGTGTTCATATTTTGATCTTGATTGTGTTGTGTACATGGTTAAATGTTCATATGAGCAGAAGCCTTTCCGTCGCGAAGTTATCCGTACATATGGCGCAAAGGCAATTCCGTCGCCTTCAATGGAAACTGAAGTTGGTCGCAAAATCAATGCGGAATTTCCTGGAACTACAGGCAGTTTAGGGTGTGCAATTTCTGAAGCTGTTGAACATGCAGTTACGCATGAAGGATACCGCTATGTTTTGGGTTCTGTTCTGAATCAGGTGCTTTTACATCAGAGTGTAATTGGGCTTGAAACAAAAACTGCACTTGAAAAATACGGCATAAAAGCTGACATAATAATCGGCTGTGCTGGCGGCGGTTCAAATCTTGGCGGCTTGATAAGTCCGTTTATGGGTGAAAAACTGCGCGGAGAAAAAGATTATCAGTTTATTGCAGTTGAACCGGCAAGCTGCCCGAGCCTTACACGCGGAAAATTTCTGTATGATTTCTGTGACACAGGCAAAGTGTGTCCGATGGCAAAAATGTACACATTGGGCAGCGGTTTTATTCCATCTGCAAACCATGCCGGTGGATTAAGATATCATGGAATGAGCGCAATTTTAAGCGAATTGTATGACGAAGGCCTTATTGAAGCCCGTTCCGTTGAACAGATCGAAGTGTTCAAAGCTGCGGAGTTTTTTGCACGTGTAGAAGGCATTCTGCCTGCGCCAGAAAGCAGCCATGCAATAAAAGCGGCAATTGATGAAGCCTTGAAATGCAAAGAAACCGGCGAAGAAAAAAACATTGTTTTTGGTCTTACAGGAACAGGTTATTTTGACATGAAAGCTTATGAACAGTTTAATGACGGTAAAATGAGCGATTGTGTTCCAACCGATGCAGACCTTAAAAAAGGTTTTGACGGCATTCCGCAGTTTCCGGGAAATGAACATTAATTCTGGTTAAAAATCAAAGAGGAAATGCAGCTGCAAAAGCTGTGTTTTCTCTTTTTTTATCTGCAGCATAAAGTTTTGCAGCGGTCTTATTTTTAAGCTGAAAATATGATACATTTCTGTTTATGAATAATTTTAGTAATTTGCTTTTTGATTTTGACGGAACTTTATTTGATACATCTCAGGGAATTTTTCATTCCATGCAGAAAGTTGCTGATTTTTATAAACTTGATGCAGATGAAAAAGTTTTTGCCAGAATGATTGGACCTTCTTTGCAGGAAAGTTTTACTACGATTTTTAATTTGCCCGAAAGCGAAGTTCCAAATGCAATAAAAATTTATCGTGAATATTATGCAAAAAAAGGAATGTTTGAAGTAAAGCCTTATGACGGTATTTTTGATTTTATAAAAAAAGCCCGCCAGAAAGGCAAAAAGATTTTTGTTGCAACAAGCAAACCTGAACTTTTTACAAAGCAGATTCTAGAGAGCCTTAATCTTTTAGACAGTTTTGATTTTGTCGGCGGTGCAGACATGGCAGAAAAAGACCGCATCACAAAAGTTGATGTCATAAATTATGTTCTCTCTGAAAATCACATTGAAGATAAAGATTCGGTTTTGATGATTGGTGACCGCTCTTATGATATAAATGGTGCACATGAGGCAGGACTTAAAGCCTGCGGAATTTTGTGGGGTTTTGGAAATCTTGAAGAAATGCAAGCCTGCAATGCAGATTTTATCTGCGAATCTGTAACTGAACTTGAAAAATTTTTATAGAAGCTAAAAATTTTTCTCTTTGGCATGTATCTGCAGATAATTTTATATTTTTCATGCTGTTTTAAACAGCGTGCAGCAAAGTGAACTTTAAAACAGCTGCATTGCCTTTACGATGCGTAAAAGTTATGATTTTGGCAAAGTCATATGACAATTTGAAAATCAGATTTTTCCCTGTGTCTGCTGCAAATTGAAATATTCACCTTTTTGCTGCATAAGCTGATTGTGGGTGCCTGTTTCAACGATACCTTTTTCGTCAACAACTGCAATCTGGTCTGCATTTTTAATTGTAGAAAGGCGGTGTGCAATGACGATTGTTGTGCGGCCTGTTGCAAGTTTATCAAATGCAGTCTGAATTTTAATTTCGGTTGCAGAATCAAGCGCGCTTGTAGCTTCGTCCAATATTAAAATCGGCGGATTTTTCAGAAAACATCTGGCAATGCTTACGCGCTGTTTTTGACCGCCGCTTAATTTAATTCCGCGTTCTCCAACAATTGTGTCATATCCGTTTGGCATTTTTAAGATATCTTCGTGAATTTCTGCCTTTTTAGCTGCTTCTACAATTTCTTCGTCTGTTGCATCCGGTTTGCCGTAGGCAATGTTTTGTTTTACACTGCCTGCAAAAAGAAAAACATCCTGCTGAACAATTCCAATCTTTGAACGGAGCGACGACAGTTTAATGCTTTTAATGTCTTTGTTATCCAGCAGAATTTTTCCGCTTGTGTATTCGTAAAAGCGTGGAATGAGATTGCAGATTGTGGTTTTTCCTCCGCCAGAGGAACCGACAAGTGCATATTTTTGTCCGGCTTTTATTGAGAGATTTACATTTTGAAGAACCGGAAAATCTTTTGTGTAAGAAAAACAGACATGTTGAAATTCAATGTTCCCGTGAACCTGCTCTAAGTTAACGGCGTCAGGCAAATCTGAAATTTCGGTGTGTGTGCGCATTATGTCTAAAAAACGGTAAAATCCAGCCATTCCGGTTGTAAACTGTTCAACAAGATTAGTCAGCTGCCGGATTGGTCTTGTAAAGCTTGCAATATAAAGATTTGCTGCATCGATATCTGAAAGCTGCATTTTATGTTGCATGATGAAATAACCGCCGAGGGCAAGAACTATAAGGCTTAAAATGTTGTTGCAGAATTCAATATTTGAATGAAAAGTTGCCATGCATTTAAAGCGGAATTCTTTTGAAGCGCCATATTCTTTATTTGTTTTTGCAAAATGTTCAATTTCAAAAGGTTCGTTTGTAAAACTTTGAGTAACACGAATGCCGGAAATGCTTGATTCAAGTTCGGCATTGATTTGCGCTGTTTTGTCTTTTACATCTTTTGAAGTTGAAGCAAATTTGCGTCTTGAAAAAATAGTGAGTGCAAGAAAAAGCGGCAGTGCAATAAAAACAACAAGCGCAAGTTCCCAGCGTATTGTTATAAGCAGAACAGAAGAGCCGAGCAGTGTCAAAACAGCAATAAAAAAATCTTCCGGTCCATGGTGTGCAAGTTCTGTAATTTCAAAAAGGTCAGAAGTTGCATTCGCCATTAATTTTCCTGTGCGGTGCGAATCGAAAAAGCTGAAAGACTGTTTTTCAAGATGGTTGAATACGTCACGGCGCATGTCTTGTTCGACGCGGTTGCCAAAAATGTGACCCCAATATCCGACAAACCAGTTGCAGACCCAGCGGAAGCCGTAACCTGCAAGCATTGCTGCAATCAAGATAAAAAAAAGATTAAGGTTTCTTCCCGGAATGATTGTGTCTAGAATCAGTTTTGTAATCATTGGAAAAGCAACGTCTATGGCAGCAATTATTACTGCACAAATCATGTCCAGAATAAAAAGCGGAAGATGCGGTTTATAATAGCTTAAGAAAATTTTGAGCGGTTTTGCATTAAAATCAATTTGATTGTTATGTTTTTGATTCATGTTTCGGAGTATAACACTGTCAAAAAAAAGTTTTAATACTTAATGCACTTAAAAAACGGCTAAATTAATTTTTAGGTCTCTGTCGGTTTTTTGCTTTTGCGTGTTCTGCAGAAATTGCATCTGCTTAAAAGACTGCTGTCTTATTCTTTAATCTGCAACTGCACACATTTTTTGAAAATGCGGCTTGAACCTTTTAAGTGAATTTTATGCTGTGAATGTATAATGAAAAACGGACTCTAGCATAGTGCATTGGTGCAGTGTTTTTTTCTCAGAAGGCATCGCAGGCGAATTTCATCTTTTTTTATGTGAATAAAATGGCGTAAGAACCCTTTTGTACGAATCAATGTACATTTCTGAAATTGACAGAGTGTAATTTTCTGCATAGACAAAAAAAAGTCCTCTGGTTTTATCCAGAGGACTTTGAATTTCATTTTCAATTTACTGCCGTCTGGCAAAAATTAGAAATGTGCAAGTTCTTTCATGAATGAATATATTTTGCGGTCGTAGTTTTTGTCTGCTGCCCATGTACCTGTAAGGCCTGCCAGAGTCTGTGCTTTTCCTCTTGGCTGAACATATTTGTAGCGCGGGTCAATCAATGTATTGTTAAGAGGCTTTGTTGAACCATAAGCCTGCAGATGCTGAACATGAGCGCGAACTCCTTCGCGGTCTGTTGCAAAACGGTGACCCGGGTTTGCTTTTGAAACAGAACCAAGACCACAGAAATTGTTCATGTCTGGTGTTACAAGATTGCCAAAGCGCAAAAATCCTGTTTCGTGGCACATCTGAACGAATGCAAGGTCAGAATTTACGCCTTCTGCTGCGCATTCTTCAACATAAAGCTGAGCTAAAATCCATGCACGCTGCAAATCTCCGTTTGGATTTTTTGAAGCAAAATAATTATAAAGCTGCTTTGCGCTCTTTCTTCCTTTTGCCATCAGCTTATCTGAAGGAAATGAAGCAGGACCAAACTTCTGGAGAGTTTCGTTATAATATTTATCGCCATAATCATAGCCGCTGTAGTCGCTGTATTCCGGACTGCTGTAATCAATATAGAATGAACCGCTCGAAACAGTGCCGTTTTTTGTATTTGCAGCATTTTGTGTGCTTATCTGATTGTTGTTTGCCGGAGGCGGAGTAACTGGTGTTTCAACAGGTTTTGTTGATGCAACCTGTACTGGTGCTGTACTTGTATCTTGCTCTGCCGGATAATCATCTGAATAATCATTGTTTACCAGAGAGTCGTCATAACCTGTTTCTATAAAGTCATAATTGAAATTATCATAATCTGAGTAAATATCTGAATAGTCTTCATCGTCATCAACGTAGATATAGTCGTTTTCTGCAACGTCAACAAAAACTTCTTCTGTATCATCGTCATAATAATAATCATCATTGCTGACTGTTTCTGGAGCCGGAGTATCATCAAAAGATTCTTCGGTAGCTGTAAATACTTCTGTTTCTGCAGCTTCTGCTTTTTCTGCATCAGCAGTTTTTACTTTTTTGCTTGACTTACAGCCTGTAAGCAAAGATACAGCTGCAACCATCAGCACAAACATTACTACTGTTCGTAATTTCATGAACAAGACCTCTAAAAGTTTTACATTATTTCTGTCAAAAAATGACGGAAAAAGTAATAAATTTTCAATATATAGACAGGAGGTAATAATGATTCCATTAAGCCAACCCGTCATCTCCTCATATATCGGACGTTTGTCTTGTGATTGTGAGAACAAAAAACTTGATATTCGCGAAAGAGTTTGGAAAGAGGGTATTGAATCTGCTTCGACAGAAGAACTGATAATGCTTGTGCTTGGTTCCGGTTCAAAAAACCGCAGCGTTAGTACACTTTCAAAAGAAATTTTAGCATGCATTGCAAAAAGCGACCCGGACTGTCTGTTTTTTGAATTAAGATGCATAAAAGGTATATCTTTGGGCAAGGCGGCTGCCATAATGGCATGTCTTGAACTTGGCAGAAGAAATTATGGCCATGGCGGAGCAATAATCAACAAACCGAAAGATTTAATTCCTCTTATTCAGCATTATACGCTTGAAACAAGGGAACATTTTCTGTGCGTCAGTCTTAATGGTGCGCATGAAATTATAAAAATAAGGGAAATAAGTGTCGGTTCGTTGAACCGTTCTCTTATTCATCCGCGCGAAGTTTTTGTAGATGCATTAAAAGATCATGCTGCTGCAATAATTTTATGTCATAATCATCCGTCTGGCAAAACAGAACCTTCTGACTGTGATGTGGATATTACAAAAAGACTGAAAAAATGTGCAGATTTGTTGGGCATAAACCTGCTTGACCATTTAATAATTGGAAGGGACAGTTATTTCAGTTTTTCTTCTGCTGAACTTTTGTAATGCTGCAGTTAATGGTGTGCAGGTTATGTTTCAATGCATAAGAATTCAATTCGTTGACAATCTGTTTGAAAAATGTTCAAATGGTTCAAACGGAAGCAAAACATTCCTTAAAAAATGCTGAAGATTGAGGATGCATTTTGAACATGCAGATTGTTTCTGCTGTAAAAGTGAAGGGCATTAAAGGAAAATGGAGGTTTGTACAATGAATGAAGCTGGAAAAATAACGATACTTGATTCAACATTGCGTGACGGTGCGCAAGGTGAAGGCATTAGTTTTTCGGTTCAGGATAAAATTCATATTGTGCAGACTTTAGATGCTCTCGGCATTGATTTAATTGAAGCCGGCAATCCGGATTCAAATCCAAAAGACCTTGAATTTTTTCAGCTTGCACAGAAACTTGATTTGCAGCATTCAAAAATTGCGGCTTTTGGTTCGACACGGCGCAAAGATTTGAAACCTCAGGAAGACAGGCAGCTTCAAAGTCTTTTGTCTGCTGGAACAGAACATATCGTAATTTTTGGCAAATCATGGGATTTTCAGGTAACCGAGATTTTAAAAGCAACGGTTGAAGAAAATCTTGATATGATAGAAGACACTGTGTCTTATCTGTCAAAAGCTGGAAAAACTGTTCATTTTGATGCAGAACATTTTTTTGCAGGCTGGGCTGCCAATAAAGCTTATGCATTAAAAACACTTGAAGCGGCTGTTCTTGGCGGTGCTTCGACAATTACTTTGTGCGATACAAAAGGCGGCTCAATGCCGCTAAAAGTTCTTGAAATAACAAAAGAAGTAAAAGCTCATATAGAGAAATTCTGCCGGTCAAAATCTGTTCCATTAATTCAGATTGGCATACACACGCATAATGACTGCGGCCTTGCGGTTGCAAATACGCTTATGGCTGTAGAAGGTGGTGCAACGCTTGTTCAGGGTGTAATGCTCGGTTTTGGCGAACGCACCGGAAATGCAAACCTGTCGACTGTTGTGGCTGACCTGGAATTGAAATGCGGGTTAAAATGTCTGCCAGAAGGCAAAATGGCGGAGCTTACGCCGACAGTGCGCCGCATTGCAGAAATTGCAAACGTAAATCTTGACAACAGCATGCCTTATGTTGGTGCTAATGCGTTTGCGCATAAAGCCGGCATGCATATTGATGCCGTTACAAAAGACCCGTTTGCATATGAGCATATTCCGCCTGAAACAGTCGGCAATGAAAGGGTTTTTTTGATGAGCGAAGTTGCAGGACGTTCTCTTATAATAGAAAAAATCCGCAAATTTGATTCTGAAATTACAAAAAGTTCGCCTGTTGTTGCAGAAATTGTTGCAAAAGTCAAACAGCTTGAACACGACGGCTATAAATTTGAAGGTGCAGACGGCAGCTTTGAACTTCTGGTGCGCAAAATAATAGGCAAATATCAGCCGTTTTTCAAACTGCATTATTACAAGACAATGGGCGAACAGCCAATGTACAATGAAGAAACATGCTCGTTTGCGCAGTTAAAAATTGAAGTTGATAATCAGATTGAAATAACTGCTGGCGAAGGTTCCGGTCCTGTGCATGCACTTGATACGGCCCTTCGAAAGGCGCTTGAACGGTTTTATCCGAATGTTTCGCAGATCCGCCTTACAGACTATAAAGTAAGGGTTTTAGATTCACACAGTGCAACTGCTTCAAAAGTCCGTGTTTTGATTGAAAGTTCTGACTGTGTTGAATCGTGGATAACAGTTGGTGTTTCAACTGACATTGTTGAAGCGTCTTGGCTTGCACTTGTTGATTCAATTGAATATAAGCTGATAAAAGATGTAGAAAAACGCTATAAAAAATTCCTGTAGTCAGCTGAATTTGTTTCGCTGTGTACTGAAACCGTGTCTGTGTGCTAGATGAATCTTTGCGGTGGGGTTACAACCCATAATGCTTTTAAGATTTTGTCACTGTTATTTGTAAGCACGTGCGGCGAAGATGCTGCAAAAGAAACGCTGTCGCCTTCATTCAAGGTGTAAGACGCAGTTTCATATTGCAGTGTTGCAGTTCCTTCCATTATGTAACCGAATTCTCTGCCGGGGTGGCCATATGAACCGCGGTGCGTCTGTGTTTTGGGCGGAATTGTAATGATGTAAGATTCAAGTGCATGAAGCCCGTCGCTTTCGGTCGGTTGTGTAATTTCTTCGTAAGTAATTTCTGCTTCTGCAACTTTACGTCTGTTGCCGGCGGTTATTACACGGACTGGCCGCGATGGACGATATTCTTCAAAAAGATATTCAAGGCTTATATCAAGCACGTCTGCAAGAGCCAGCAGCGTGTCTATTGCAGGAGAAACTTTATTGCGTTCAATTTGAGAAACAAGACTTTCGCTTACGCCGGCCTGCTGTGCCACAACTTTTAATGTATATCCTTTGCGTTCGCGCACCTGTCTTAATTTTTCGCCAAAGCGGAATGGTTCTTTTTTATCTTGCATAAGCGTCTTTATGTTGTGTCTCTTTGTTCTGTTCAAGAATAAATTTAACGAAATGGTCTTCGAGTGTTTTATGCGGACCTTCTTTGTTCATTCTTGAGCGTGCCCGTGCATTATCACGTCTGATGGTGTAGCGCAGGTAAAAGTTTCGCGGGTCAAATTCGATATCAACTGGAATGTGTTCTCCGAGCAGTGCATAAACATCATCGCGGCTAATCGAAAGATATTTCTGTTCTTTAATTTTTTCTTTCAAAAGATTAATCTGTTCATACGAAAGACCAAACAGAAACTCTTCAAGTGCTTTAGAAACGTCTACATCTTCAAGCCTGTTTTTAATAAAAGATGTCCATTGTTCATCAAGTTCAATTGTCAGACGCAAAAGTTCACTTGTTCCAACCATTGTACCAAAAGCCGGAACAATTTTGTCGCGGGCAAGCCATACGGCTTCAAGAACTGGTGCAATTTCTGCAACAGTTTGGTCACTTCGGTGTTCCCACAGGATGATAAGCGATGTTGCAATTTGTTCGCGGATGTCTGTTGAAATTGTTGTGTCTTCAAGCAAAGACAGATAAACGTCTTCTGCCATGATTGTAAACATAATTGCGAGTGTTGCTGAGCGCAGCTGTTCAAGCTCTGCGCGTGGAAAATGCTGGCTTCTGGCTGTTTTTGAAATGGCAACAAACGTATGAAATTTTGCTACAAGGAATCCTTTACCAAGAATGGCTTTTGTTGGAAGATGAAGCATGCGGTCGCCGTTTCTAAAATCAAGAAGTGCATGAATCAAAGATTCCTGTGTACGGACTTCCTGGTCAGCAATGACCTGGCGCTGCATTAAAGACGGGAACCGTGCAATTGTTGCTGTTAAGCGTTCCAGGTCGCTGATGCGTGCTGCAAGATTTTCAAGAGATTCTGGTGATGTGGTTCTAAGTCTGTCAAACACCATGTTGACGAGTTTGCGCTCTTTTGGTGTAAGCACAATAATGTTTGTATTGTACTCGTCCATTTTTTGAGCGTATTGTTCATCTTCAAAAAATTCGTCAATTGCAACAGGTGTAAATACTATTTCTTCTTTCTTTTCTGATGATTCCACAAGTCGAAATTGTATCACAAAAATCTGTTCAAGAAAAGCGAAAATGTCCTAATGTGTTGATAAAAAAATACCCCGTTGTCATGCAACGGGGTTGTTCGGTAAAAATCACCAGAAAGCCTGTGAATTCTCTTCGTCTTCTTCTTCCTGCTGTTTTTTTGCTTTTTCTTTTTTGGTAAACAGCTTTTTAGTTGTTGTTTTATATTTTGTAGCTTCGCGCAGGCGCTCTAAGTCGTTTTGTGCAAGAAGCAGATATTTGCCCGGCAGTGTTTCGTATGTAGATTCATAAATGTTGATGATGTCTTCATAGAGCGGTTCTGCTGCGCTGTATTTTTTCTGCTTAAGTTTAATATGTGCAATTTCATACTCGCCGATGACTCTGTATGTTGTGTCTGAACCATAATTATCGAGCAGCTTGTTATACATCATTTCGGCTGCAGATGTTTTGCTTTCATCTGAATATTGCTGTGCCCTGATGATGATTTCTGCCGGACCTAAATCTTCGTCAATGTCTTTTGGAATGGTGCTGCATGAAACAAAAATCATGCCTGCTGCAATAATATAAATTAATTTAGAAAATGCTTTATTCATGACTATAGTTTATCATGCACTGCTAAACGAATTCAAGTAAGCATCTGGAAAACTTTATAAGTTAAGGCATATTTTTCCGATAATAAAAGAAGTTTTCTGTAAAACTAAAAGATTTTATTCGTGCGTCGAGTTTCGTTTATTGCATAGAAAAAAAAGTAGCGGAAAACTTGAAATGTGCAGTATCATAAAAGTACAGGTGCAGATATAAACATATCTTGAAATTTTCAATTTTTAAGATTCTGTTTTATGTTGAAGTTAGTTTAACCTTAAATATTTTAAGTTTTTGTCTAAAATCAACTTGCATGTGGTAATTTTATACAATGATATTGCATAAATATACATTTTGTGCAAAAATGGTCGAGACGAAGCAAAAAGTCTGGCTAACCGGCGAAAGTGCTGGTCTTTGTTCAGTCTGGAGGAAAGATGGTACACGTAGGAATTATTGGTGCAACTGGTTATGTTGGTGCAGAATTAGTAAGATTGCTTGCTCGTCACCCGAAGGTAAGAAGCCTGAATTTAAGTTCAGTAAGTTTTGAAGGTCAACAGATGCAGGATGTGTATCCAAATCTTATGGATAATGTTGACATAAAACTTGTTAATGCAGATTCTGTCCTTGAAAAATCTGACATTATTTTTACTGCTCTACCTCATGGGGTTGCTGAACAGTATGCAGATTATTGCATTAAAAACGGAAAGAAACTCATTGATATGTCTGCAGACTTCCGTTTTGATGACGACGAAGCAACTTTTACTAAATGGTACAAAGAAAGCTGGAAATATCCGGCAATACATGCAGAATCTGTTTATGGTCTGCCTGAAATGAACCGCAAAAAAATTGCAAAAGCACGGATTATTGGCAATCCTGGCTGTTATGTTACTTCTGCAACACTGGCACTTTTGCCTGCCATTGAAAATGGTCTTATAAAGTTTGATCCGATTATTGTTGACTCTAAAAGCGGCGTAACCGGAACGGGCCGCAATCCGTCGATGAAAAATCAGTTTACTGAATGTGGCGAAGCTTTTTCGCCTTATGCAGTAGGTTCTCACCGGCACCAGCCAGAAATTGAACGGAATCTGTCTGTTGCAGCAGGCACAAAATGTGGCGTTGTTTTTACGCCTCATCTTGTTCCAATGAGCCGTGGAATTATAAGCACTGTTTATGCTCAGTTGAATGATACAATTTGTGAAGCAGCCGGTGCTGAAATAAACAGCAAGATTATTCAGCGGCTTTACAGTGATTTTTATGCAAATGAACCGTTTGTTCGTGTTTTGCCGTCTGGCATGATTCCGACGACAAAAAATGTCCGTTATTCAAATTTTTGCGATATTTCGGTTCATGTTGTTCATGACGGCCGAATGCTTGAAGTCTGCTCAGCTCTTGATAACATGCTGAAAGGCGCTGCAGGTCAGGCTGTGCAGAACATGAACATAATGCTTGGTTATAAGGAAGAAACTGGAATTGATATGATTCCACCAGCTTTCTAGAATAGAAAATAAGAGGCTCTGAAAATTATAGTTTCAGGGTAACTCTGAAAAATAAACTGATGAAATATCTGAATATTTAAGATATTTCATAAAAAGATTAGAGGCCATACGAAAGTGTCTAAACTGATTGAAGGCGGTGTTTGTGCTCCGCTTGGTTTTAGTGCAAATGGTGTGCTTGCCGGAATTAAACCCGGCAGAACCAAAAACGATTTAGCTCTGATTTATTCAGAAAAACCTTGTAGTGTTGGTGCTGTTTTTACTTCAAACCTGGTAAAGGCAGAAGCTGTAAAGCTTTCGCGCGAAAATGTAAAAACGGGTCGGGCTCAGGCTGTAATTGCTAATTCTGGCAATGCAAATGCATGTACAGGTGCAAAAGGTGCAGAAAATGCTTTGCGAATGGCTCGGGCAGCTGCAAATGCACTTTCTATTGCAGAAACTGATGTGATTGTCTGCTCTACTGGCGTTATTGGTCAGCAGATTAACATAGATGTAATTGAAAAAGCTGTTCCAGCTTTAAAAAACGGGCTCAGCCGTTCTGGCAACGTTGCAGCAAGAGAAGCCATTATGACGACAGACACCCGTTATAAAGAAGCTGCAGTTGAAACCGTAATCGGTGGAAAAACTGTCCGCATTGGAACCATGGCAAAAGGTTCCGGCATGATTCACATTAATATGGGAACAATGCTTGGCTTTATTACAACAGACTGTGATATTTCAAGCGAAATGCTTCAGGCTGCTTTGTCAGAAAGCATTAAAGGCACATATAACTGTGTATCTGTTGACGGCGACACAAGTACAAATGATACGCTTTCAATTCTTGCAAACGGCATGGCTGGAAATGCAAAAATTACAGCAAAAGGTCCTGATTTTGACGCTTTTCTTGAAGCACTCAACGAAATCAACACAATTATGGCCCGAAAAATTGCAGCGGACGGCGAGGGTGCAGAACGTTTGATTGAATGTACCGTAAATGGTGCTTCTTCGGTTGACGTTGCACGAAAACTTGCAAAGTCTGTAATCAGTTCAAGTCTTGTAAAAGCTGCATTTTTTGGTGCAGATGCAAACTGGGGACGAATCCTTTGTGCGATGGGTTATTCTGGCGAATTTTTTGACCAGACAAAAACAAGCGTTTCTTTTACAAACAGCAAAGGAACAATTGATGTTTGCAAAGACGGTGCAGATCTTGCTTTTGACGAGGACAAGGCAAAAATTGTTCTTAACGAAAAAGAAGTAAAGATTTTGATTACGTTAAAAGACGGCAATGCTTCAGGAACAGCCTGGGGCTGCGATTTGACTTATGAATATGTAAAGATTAACGGAGATTATCGTACATGATTTCTAATGAAGACTGGACCGATGTCCTTGTTCAGGCAATGCCTTATATTCAGCGTTATGCCGGTAAAACTATTGTCGTAAAATACGGCGGAAACGCAATGCTTAATACAGAACTTAAACAGGCTGTAATGGAAGACTTGGTTCTTATGAGTCTTGTTGGAATCCGTTCTGTTCTTGTGCATGGCGGCGGACCAGAAATTAATGCTGCGCTTGAGAAAATCGGCAAGGAATCAAAATTTGTAAACGGTCTGCGGTACACAGATGAAGAAACAATGGAAGTTGTGCAGGAAGTGCTTGCCGGCAAAATAAACAAAGAAATTGTCGGTCTGCTTCAAAAAGCCGGCGGCAAGGCTGTCGGTCTTTGCGGCATAGACGGCGGCATGCTTACAGCAACAAAACTTACATCAAAAGGCGAAGACTTAGGTTTTGTTGGTGAAGTAACTGCTATAAATCCTTCAATTATCAATCAGGTAATTGCTGACGGATTTATTCCGGTTGTTTCAACTGTTGCAGCAGGCGGACCTGGAGATAATCATTCTTATAATATTAATGCAGACACTGCCGCTGCAAAAATTGCAGTTGCATTAAAAGCAGAAAAATTTGTTCAGATGACAAATGTTCCAGGGCTTTTGCGAGATGTAAAAGACCCGTCTTCGCTGATTTCTGTCATCAAACGTGAAGATATTCCACAGCTTGTAGAAAGCGGCGTAATATCAAGCGGAATGATTCCAAAAGTTGCGTGCTGTACTGAAGCTTTGGATGGCGGTGTCCTTCGAACGCACATTATTGACGGCCGTGTTCCTCATGCTCTTTTGCTTGAAGTTTTCAGTGACCGCGGTGTTGGTACAATGATTCTGTAAGATTGTATGGAAGTTTCCGGTAAATCCGAAAACTTGTAGATTTTGTTCATATAAGGAAAAACAAATGGCTGGAATTGTAGCAAACAATTATGGAAGCTTTAACGTAACTTTTGTCAGCGGAAACGGCGCAGAACTTACGGATTCTAACGGCAAAAAATATATTGATTTTGTTTCTGGTATTGGTGTTAACAGTCTGGGACATAATAATCCGATTCTTGTTGACGCACTGACAGCACAAATCAAGAAAGAAATTCATATCGGAAATTATTATACTTCTGATACAAACCTTGCTTTTGCAGATGAACTTACAAAAGCAACAGGAATGAAACGCGTTTATTTCTGCAACTCTGGTGCAGAAGCAAACGAAGCTGCAATCAAACTTGCACGCAAATTCGGCTGGCTTGAAAGCAAAGACAACGGCGGAAAGAGAAAGACAATTGTAACACTCAAGCAGTCTTTCCACGGCCGGTCTCTTGCAACGCTTATGGCAACAGGACAGGACAAATTTCATCCGGACTGTTTTGCACCATATCCAGAAGGTTTTAAATACATTGAACCGGGCGATTTTGATGCAATTAACAAAATCTTTGATGATACAGTCTGTGCTTTTTTAATGGAATGTGTTCAGGGTGAAGGCGGCGTAAACCTTGTTGATGAAAAATGGGCAAAAGCTGCATGCGATGCTGCACGCAAAGCCGGTGCTCTTGTAATGATTGATGAAGTTCAAACCGGGATGGGAAGAACTGGTGCTTTGTTTGCAAGTCTTGCAATGGGTCTTAATCCAGATGTTATTACAGCTGCAAAAGGCATTGCCGGCGGTGTTCCGATGGGTGCATGCATTTTTGGCGGCAGGGCAACAGATGTTTTTGTTGCAGGCGACCATCAGTCAACATTTGGCGGTAATCCGCTTGCCTGCGCAGGTGGCCGCGCAGTTCTTGGTGAAATGCTTAAGCCGACATTTTTTGAGAATGTCAACAAAGTTGGCAATTTAATCCGCGAAACCATAAAATCATGGAATCTGTCTTGTGTAACAGAAGTTCGTGGCAAAGGCCTGATGATTGGCATTGATGTAAAGCAGGTGCCTGGTGATATTCAGAAAAAATGCCTTGAAAACGGCTTGTGTGTATCAACAGCAGGCACAAAAACAGTACGCTTTTTGCCGCCGCTTATACTTTCTGAAGCACAGGCTCTTGAAGGGCTTAAGATTTTCAAAGCAGCGCTTGAAAGTGTAAAATAAATCTATACAGGAATCTTCTATAATATAGGCTGATAATTTGTGTTCAAAGATTCCTGTTAAAATAATAAGGATAGAGCAAATGTCTCAGCTTACAATTCCAAAAAAATATAAACCGTTGCTTTCTGTAAAAGAAACGGAACATGCAATTGTTATGATTAAAGATTTTTTTCAGCTGACACTTTCAACTGAATTAAATCTTACACGTGTTACAGCACCGCTTTTTGTTCCAAAAGGAACAGGCTTAAACGATGATTTGAACGGTGTTGAACGTCCTGTAAGTTTTCCGGTAAAAGACATGAATGAACAGACAATGGAAATTGTTCATTCGCTTGCAAAATGGAAACGTGTAAAAATTACGGAACTTAAACTTCCTCGTGGTTTCGGCATTTATACAGACATGAATGCAATTCGTGCAGATGAAGAGCTAGACAACATTCATTCGCTTTATGTTGACCAGTGGGACTGGGAAATGGCTGTTTCTGACAGTGACCGTACAGTTGCTTTCTTGAAAGAAGTTGTAAAGAAGATTTACCGCTGTCTTAAACGCACCGAATTTTATATTTACGACAGATTCCCGCAGATTACACCGATTTTGCCTGAAGAAGTAACATTTATTCATGCAGAAGATCTTTTGCAGGAATATCCAAAACTGTCTGCAAAAGAACGTGAAAACGCAGCTGCAAAAAAATATGGTGCTGTTTTTATTATTGGAATCGGTGCACCGCTTTCTGACGGTGCTGCACATGACGGGCGTGCACCTGACTATGACGACTGGATTAGCGAAGCAGAAGACGGCAAACGCGGTTTAAACGGTGACCTGCTTGTCTGGAACCCTGTTCTTGAAAGAGCATTTGAGCTTTCTTCTATGGGTGTACGTGTTTCACCTGAATCTTTGAAAAAACAGCTTGAAGCACGCGGCTGCACAGAAAGAGAAAAGCTTTATTTCCACGAACGGCTTCTTAAAGGCGAACTTACACCAACAATTGGTGGCGGTATAGGACAATCTCGTCTTTGCATGTACCTTTTGCGAAAAGCTCATATCGGAGAAACACAGGTAAGCACATGGCCGCAGTCTATGATTGATGACTGTGCAAAAAAAGGAATACCTCTGCTTTAAAAAATGGTTCTGCATATTGAAGAACCAGAAACAGAAGGCAGATTTTTAAAAGAGTGCGGATTTTGTCAAATTGACAGAGTCCGTTCTTTTTTTTAAAGTGAAGATAAAAGTTCTGGCTGATTGCAGATTGAAAATATTTGAATTAAGATATTGATGACTGTGCAAGAGAGGAGGCTTTATCTTGTCTGAAAATACAAAAATACAAGTAGTTTTTGCAACAATTCTTGCAGAAACAAGTCCGCAGGCACTGCCACTTGGTGCGGCTTGTGTTGCTTCTTCTTTGCGCAATGCAAATTTAAAAAATACAAAAGTTTCTCTATGCGACATTTCTTATGACGAAGCAAAAGAACAGAAACGCAATGCACCCGAAATTCTTGCAGAACAGATTCTTGAAACTGCAAAAAAATCTGAATGTTCGATTCTAGTTGTTTCTTTTTCGGCTTTTGTGTGGAACATTCTTGACTGTACTGTTTGTGCAAAGATTGTGCAGGACAAAGCAGCTGTTCCTGTTGTGCTTGTCTGTGGAGGACCAGAAATTACAGCCCGTGCACGTGTTGAAGCTTTTAACAAAGGACAGCATGCACAAAAACAGCATGAACATCAGCAGAACAATAATGAGTCAAGTCAGTTTAGTGGTCTTGAAGTTTTTGATTATCTCATGCAGGGCGAAGGCGAATCTGCTTTTATAGAATTCATTCAGAACATAGAAAAAGAAGTGCAGAAAAAAGCACAAAAATCAAAAAATAAATTTCCAAAATTGATAATTGGAAAAACCGAAGACTGTGCAAAACTTCCGTCTCCATGGCTTGATGGAACAATTGACCCGGTTACATATAACGGTGTTTTGTGGGAACTTTCGAGAGGCTGCCCTTACGCATGTTCATACTGCTTTGAATCAAAAGGCGAAAGAAAAGTGCGGAAATTTCCGCTTGAAAGGCTTGAAAAAGAACTTGATCTTTTTGCACGAAAAAAAGTTCCGCAGCTTTTTGTGCTTGACCCGACCTTTAACGCAGACCACGACAGGGCATTGAAACTTCTCCGCCTTATGGCAAAAAAACTGCCTGATGCACATTATCAGTTTGAAGTGCGTGCAGAATGCATGGACAAACAGCTTGCAGAGGCTTTTACAAATCTTTCATGTTCGCTTCAGATTGGGCTGCAGAGTGCAAACCCGGAAGTTTTAAAAAACATTAACCGTACATTTGATCGCAAAACATTCAGCCGAAAAGTTGCTCTTTTGAATGATTATGGGCTTGTTTTTGGTTTTGACCTGATTTATGGTCTGCCCGGAGATACATTGCCTTCGTTTAAAGACAGCATTGATTATGCTTTGAGCCTTTATCCGAATCATCTTGAACTTTTCAGGCTTTCTGTTTTGCCGGGCACCGCTTTGTATGAACAGGCTGTAAAGTTCGGGCTCAAATTTGATTCAAAACCGCCATATCATGTTCAGTGTTCGCCAAAATTTTCGCAGGGCGACCTTTTAAAAGCAGAACATCTTGCATTTGCGTGCAATGTTTTTTATTCTGCAGGACGCGCGGTAACGTGGTTTTTAAGCCTTCTTCATCCGCTAAAAATCAGACCGTCGCAGTTTCTTGCAGATTTTGCTGAATGGCAGCGCTGCAACAACTGTGCACGTAACACTGGCTTTGACCCATGTGCACAGCCGCATATTGAAATTGAACGTATGCAGCTTTCTTTTTTGCAGTTTAAATATGAAGAAAAAAATCTTTCTTTTGCACTGCCGGCTGTGCGCGACGTTGTGCGGCTTAATGGTGCCGTTGCAAGGGCATGCGGAGAAGGTGAAGAAACTGTTCTTGATCTTTCATATGACCCTGACGCAATTTTTGCAGGCGAAGCAATGGATATTATTGCATTTGCAGATGAAGCCTGCATGGAAAATTGCCGTGTGCGCATTTTCGTCGGTGCAGACGGCCCTGATTATGAAATTTTATGAATAATATTATAGATGCTAATGTATAAAAGTGCTGCGAATGTGGTACAGGAGATGAGAATGAAATTAAAAGTCATTTTGTGCAGTCTTGTTTTGGGCTTCTTTGCGGTTATGTCTGTCTGTGCAGAAAAAATGCCAAAAGAAAAATTGAAGGAAATCCGGGAGTATTCTGAATTAATTGTGGAACAGGTTAACAAACATGATGTAAGTAAGCTTGTTAACGATGACTATTTTTTGAAAGTACTTTCAAAAGAGCTGAAAAACAAAAACACAACGGCAGAAGAAAAAGTTTATTTTTTTTATTTGCTGTTGCAAAAAATTCAATGGGCTTTTTGCGGTGGCATCGGTGTTCCTCTTCCAGATAATTATGCACATAACAGCTTGTTTCAATGCATAACGTTTAATGAATACAGAAAATATTTATCAAAGCGCAATATAGATGACAGTCAGTTTTTTGATTTAGTTTACGACAATATGGAAGAAAAACCGATTCTTGCAGCTTATAGTTATTTGCTTGGCTCTCTTGTAACGAAAGATATAGACAAAAGCTTTAAGTTTTGTAAAGAGCTATGCCTCTTAGAAAAACCGACTTGGTTTCGTTCAATGCTTATTCATAATATGATGCTTTTATCTCCTTCTTTGATGGCTGTCCCTTTTGCTGAAGGTGATTTTGAAAAGTATGGTTTGCAATATTATTCTGTACAAATTCACTCAATTATAAATTGTTGTAATCTAAAAGAAGAAGAAAAAGAAGATCTTATAATCGGAATTTTTTATGATGACAACATAGACGATTTTGGCTATCACATTGCGCAATGTATTCTTGAAGAAAAAAATGAATATAATGATTGTTTTATTCTTACTTGCTTTTTACTTGCTCAAAATCGCCTGAATAAAGAATCTTTTAAACAATTTGTTGACATAAGTCTTGAAGAATTTGAAAAATCAGAAGAACACATATGGAAGAAAAATCTTGTCGAGAGATATATAAAAGCAAATGACTATTCTGTTGATTATTACAAAGGTTTGAATGTAACGACTGGCTGTTATTATAAGAGCTGGGATGGTATCAATATGGCGGCATATGATGACGGTATTCTCTATTACGATGATGATTATGCTGAATTTCAGCCAAATAACAAAAACTAAATGCAAATCTTTTAAAGTTGCATTATATTTATAGAAGGCTCTTTGTGGTTTACTTGGAGTTTAACCTTTTTTAGGATAGCGTGGAGGCTAAAATGGCTGATAAACAGAAAACTGTTATTCGTCAGGTTGTTGCAATTGGAATTGGTGCTGCTTTGTTTGTTGCATTGACAACAGTGCAGATTCCGGTTGTTTTGTTCCAAATGTTGCATTGCAGGTGCGTGCAGCAGTTCTTGCATTTTTTGCTGCTGTGTTTGGTCCTGTTGCAGGTTTTGCAATCGGTTTGATTGGACATGCTTTGGGCGATGCACTTTTTTATGGAAGTGTCTGGTGGAGCTGGGTTTTCCCGGATGCCATTTTTGGTCTTTTGGTCGGTTTGTTTGCAAAAAAATACAATATCGAAGAAGGTGGTTTTGCTGTAAAACAGCTTCTCGGTTTTAATGTTGTCCAGCTTATTGCAAATGCAATTTCATGGGCAGCTCTTGCACCTGTTCTGGACATTTTGATTTATAAAGAACCGGCAAACAAAGTATTTGCACAAGGTCTTATTGCATTTGTTTCAAATTTCGTGCTTATTCTTATTTTGGGCAGCCTGCTTGCTTTTGGTTATTCAAAAATCAAGACAAAATCAGGCTCATTAAAAACAGAAGACTAAAATCAACTTTTAATCTGCCTTGGGGAAACTTCTAAAAATATTTCTTGAAGTTTCCCTTGTTATATTTTTAATTATTTGAAAATCCGGACTGTTTATGAATCCTCTTATCGAATTTAAAAATTTTACTTTTCAATACAGAACGCAAAGTGAACCAACTTTAAAAAATATCAATCTGAAAATAAACAAAGGTGAAAAAATCCTCATAATCGGCAGTTCTGGTTCTGGCAAATCAACGATTGCAAAATGCATAAACGGTCTTATTCCTTCAAGTTTTTCTGGAAAAATCAGCGGTGAATTGTCTGTCTGCGGGCTGAACCCAAAGAATGAAGGAATTTTCGGCATGTCAAAACATGTGGGCACTGTCCTGCAGGATACAGACGGACAGTTTATAGGATTGACTGTTGCCGAAGACATTGCATTTGCACTTGAAAACGACAATGTTTCATATGAAGAAATGCACCGTAAAGTTGAAGATGCCGCAGAAATTGTTGATGTAAAAAAACTTTTAAAAGATGTGCCCGGTGCTTTAAGCGGCGGGCAGAAGCAGCGTGTTTCGCTTGCCGGCATTCTTGTTGATGATGTTGAAGTTCTGCTGTTTGACGAACCGCTTGCAAATCTTGATCCTGCAGCCGGCAAAAAAATTATATCTTTAATAGAAGAAATTAATAAAAATAAAGAAAAAACTGTAATCATAATAGAACACCGCCTTGAAGATGTGCTTTATAAAGACATTGACCGTATTATTATTGTAGAAGACGGCTGCATTGCTGCGGACGGAACTCCTGATGATTTATTGTGTACAGATTTATTCAGAACAAAAGGCATAAGAGAGCCGCTTTATATTGCTGCTTTAAAACATGCCGGCTGCTGCATTGAACCTGCTGATAAACCGCAGCACATTGAAACAATGAACGTAGAGCGCTATAAACAGCAGTTCTTGAACTGGTTTACAAAAATTGATTTGCCGGAAATAAAGCAGTCTGAAGAAATTGCGCTTGAATTAAAAAATGTAGCTTTTAAATATGAACCGGAAAAACCAAATACAGTTGAAAATATCAGTTTTGCAGTTCATAAAGGCGAAATGGTCAGCATTGTCGGTACAAACGGTGCTGGCAAATCAACAATTGCTTCTTTAATCTGTGGTTTTAATAAACAGAACAGCGGACAGATTTTTGTTAACGGACAGGAAATTTCAGATTTATCAATAAAACAGCGCGGCGAAAAAATCGGTTTTGTAATGCAGAACCAAAACCAGATGATTTCAAAAGCAATAATTTTTGATGAAGTAGCGCTCGGTTTAAAAGTCAGGAATGTGCCGAAAGATGAAATTAAAGAACGTGTAAATAATGCGCTGAAAATCTGCGGAATGTATCCATACAGAAACTGGCCGATAAGTGCAATAAGTTTTGGGCAAAAAAAACGCATGACAATTGCGTCAATTCTTGTAATGAACCCTGAAATTATTATTCTTGACGAACCGACGGCCGGACAGGATTATGCGCATTATACAGAAATTATGGAATTTTTGAGAAAACTGAATAAAGAACAGAAAATTACGATTCTGATGATAACGCACGACATGCATCTTATGCTTGAATACACAGACAGGGCAATTGTCATTTCGGACGGTCATGTCATTGCAGACGGCAGAAGTTCAGTTATTCTTACAGATGAAAAAATAACTGAAAAGGCAAGCCTGAAAAAGACAAGTCTTTTTGACCTGTCTGTAAAATGCGGCATACAAAACCCCGAAGAGCTTGTCGACAGATTCATCTTTTTTGAACGCGAAAAACGAGGTGCTTTATGAGCAGAATAATAACTTATAAAGAAAAAAATTGCTTTATACACCGGCTGAGCGGTTTGACAAAATTGATTTTTTTCCTTATGTGGACACTCGTTACAATGCTTTCTTATGATACAAGAGTTTTGGGTTCAATGGTTTTGCTGAGCATTGTAATTTTTGTGCTTTCAAAAACAGATTGGAAACAGGTAAAATCTGTTTTTCTGTTCATTATGTTTTTTTTGCTTTTGAATGTTGTTGCAATATTTTTGTTTTCGCCATATGAAGGTTGCAAAATTTATAATTCAAGAACAGACTGGCTGCATATTGCCGGAAATTATACTTTTACATATGAACAGCTTTTTTATGAAGCAAATGTAATTTTAAAATATTTTGCAATTGTACCATCTGTTTTTATGTTCATCACTTCCACAAATCCAAGTGAATTTGCTGCTTCTTTGAACAGACTGCGGTTTCCGTACACAATCTGCTATTCTGTGGCAATTGCTTTGCGATATGTGCCGGACGTTCAGTCTGATTTTAACCGTATTAAAAATGCGCAGGAAGCCCGCGGAATTGAAATGTCTGGCAAAGCAAATATTTTTTCGCGGTTAAAAAACATGTCTGCAATTTTGTTCCCGTTGATTTTTACAAGCATGGAACGGATTGATTCTGTAAGCAGCGCAATGGAACTGCGTGGTTTTGGCAAAAACAAAACGCGCACCTGGTATTCGGGGAAAAAACTTACAAAAACTGATTTACTGATAATCTTAGGAATTTTTGCATTTTCTGCACTTGCGCTGTTTGTTACATACCGCGACGGTTCAAGATTTTTCAACCCGTTTAAGTGAAGAAGTTTTTGAGTTTTATTTACGCTTGAAAAGGTTGGAACTAATAAGGGAAAGGACAAACCCCTACTCAGAAGCGAGGTTTTTCCTTTCCCTTAAACCCTATCCTTTTCCGGCACTGCCAAAGGCTTTCGGCCGCCTTTGGAAACTGCAGATGATTCACATTTTTTGTTTGTGTTCTTCGCGACAATGATTGGTTTCCATTTTTTATTGGTTCAAGCCGTTACTTCTACAAGTTTTGCGAGTTTGGTTTTCGTATTAACAGGATCACATACTTTGGTTTGATTCGGCGAAAACGGTCAGTTTATGTTTCCATAAATTGACAAATTTGCGAAAACAAAATCTCGCGGCTATTCGCGATAGCGAATAGCCGCGCACCAGGCAGAGAAGTTTTGTGAAAACAAAACTTCAAGTAACGAAATTGCACGATGTAATTTTGTTACACATAAACTGACAAATTTGCGAAAGTCCCAAAACACGCAACTTGTTGTACCAGTCTATCGGCATCAGCCGATAGACTTTCGCAGATTTCGTCCAAACTTGTGGCACAACTCAACGCGAAACCGCTTTGGCTTTTATTTCTTCTGCAAGCTGCTGCACTGTTTCAAGAGAAAGACACGTACATTGCGCAATAATATTTAAATCAATGTTCGCTAAAACCAAATTTCTTGCATCTTCAAGTGCTTTTTCTGTGCGACCTTCTTCTTTGGCGGAATTAACAATCATGCAGTAATCCATGTATTCTTTTCTGGCTCGTTCTGTCATTTTTATTTTCCGCTCCTTGTCTTTTAGTTTTGTGCAAAGGTCTGAATCTGCTTCGTCGGTAAGGAAGAATTTAAGCAGTGCAGACTTATTCTGTTTCTTTATTTCTTCCCACTTGGAACAATTATAAAACAGTTTGTAGGTTTTGTCTTTAAGCTTTAAGTTATTATCTTCGTTGCAAATGTTTTCAAACGTATAAACTGGCAGACCTTTGCCGAATAAATCATCAAGACAGATGAAAATCACATAATTCTGCTTGAGTTCAGAATAAAAATGCCCTTTTTGAAGATAGTCCACGTCCATAAGGCTTTGGTAATAGCGGCAGCGCTGACGAAGCTCTTTGTAAAGCGTCGTCTGAATTTCAATGTCAAAGTCGCGGTTCGTGTCGCTTGTGTGCACGTCAAGGCGAATTGCTTTTGCGTCAGGCCCCGCCTGCATTGTTTTTTCAGGCTCTGGGTATGACAACC
>JAKSTS010000069.1 GCA_024402455.1 Treponemataceae bacterium | reverse complement strand
GAGCATACCGATAAGTGGAGCTGCAGGAGGCAGCAACAAGATTGTCAGACAAAGAAGAACGATTGGGAAAATGATTTTTTCTGTTTTAGAAACATAGCGGAGCTGATCCATCTTAATCTTGCGTTCTTTTTCTGTTGTAAGAAGCTTCATGATAGGTGGCTGGATCATTGGAACAAGTGCCATGTAAGAATATGCAGCAACTGCTGTAACAGCCATCATTTCTGGAGCAAGTTTTCCTGCAACATAGATTGATGTAGGACCGTCTGCACCACCGATGATTGAAATTGCACAAGCCTGAAGCATGTTGTATTCAACACCAGGAATAAGGTTCATCAAAGCAACACCAAGCAATGTAGCAAAAACACCAAGCTGAGCAGCACCACCAAGCAAAGCCATTTTTGGGTTTGCAATAAGAGGACCAAAGTCTGTCATTGCACCAATACCCATAAAGATAAGCATCGGGAAGAATTCGTTGCCAACACCAGCACTGTAAATGATGTGAAGCATTCCGTCTGGTCCCTGTCCCATGCCGGCACCTGGAATGTTTACAAGAACAACACCAAATCCGATTGGAATAAGAAGAAGTGGTTCGAAGCCTTTTCCTACTGCAAGATAAATAATAAGGAATCCTACAGCAATCATGATGAGCTTCTGCCAGCCTGGAGCTGAATCTGCAAAAACTACAGCACTTTCAACTTCTTCAGATTCTTCAGCTTTTACTTCACCATTAATCATCTGGTTAAGACCAGTATTGCGCCAGAGGCTCTTCAAAAATTCAAGCGGTTTAATTGGTTTGATATTTTCTGAACCTCTGATAACAGCTGTGTTCATTGTCCTTAAAGACGGAGCTTCGCGAACAGCACTTGAACTCTGTGCAAATGCATTTGAAACACAAGAGAAAACTACAGCAACAGCCATGATAACGCACATTGCCATAGTTACCTGTTTATTCATTTTATATTTCTGACCAAGCATTTATTTTCTCCAATGGAACCTTCCGGCAATACCGGAAGGCTTCACTTTGATTTATTTGATTTCTGCGAGAGCCTGACCTGCAGCGATTGCAGAACCAGCTGAAGCAAGGAAATGAACTGAACCAGCTTTTGTAGCTTTTACTTCAAGTTCCATTTTCATTGATTCAATCATGATGATTGTCTGACCAGCTGTAACAGAAGCACCTTCTGCTACAACAGCTTTAAGGAATGTTCCTGCAACAGGTGCATTAACAGCAGTGCCGCCAGTAGAAGCAGCAGCTGCAGGTGCAGCAGCAGGAGCGGCAGCTGGAGCAGCAGCAGGAGCTGGAGCACCACCACCGATTGAACCGAGAACCTGACCTGCAGTAATTGCAGCACCCTGAGAAACTGCCCACTGAATTGGACCGTTACCAGTTGCTTTTACTTCAAGTTCCATCTTCATAGATTCAATCATCATAATTGTTTCGCCAGATTTTACGTTTGCACCGTTCTGAGCGATAATCTTTAATACAGTGCCTGCAACAGGAGCTTTAACGTCTGCACCGCCAGTTGAACCGGCAGCAGCAACAGCAGGAGCAGCACCAGCTGCACCGAATGTTACGTTGTAAGCAGTTCCGTTAACATTCAAGCTCATAGAGTCGCCAGAACCGTTTGCTGTAACAGCATAAGAAGTTCCGTTAACATTGATTGTATATGAACCGTTTGCAGAACCAGATGATTCTTTCTTAGCAAATTTGCTTGCAGCATCAACAGGACCGTTTGCTCTTTCCTTGAAGTATTTTGGAGCTACTTTCGGGAACATTGCGTATGTAAGAACATCTTCATCGCTTCCGTCTCCGCCAGCTGCTTTTGCTTCTGCAACCATTTTGTCCCATTCCATCGGAATTTTGTCTGCAGGGCGGCATGTAAGAGCTTCGTCCATCTTGTTCTGTTCAAGAGCCTTTTTAACAAGGTCTTTGTTTGGTTCAGCAGGAAGTTTTCCGTATTTACCGCAGAGAAGGTCAGCGAATTCGCCTGTCATTCTTGCATAGCGACCGAACAATACGTTGAATACAGCCTGTGTACCAACAATCTGAGAAGTTGGTGTAACAAGTGGAACATATCCAACATCTTTGTGAACAAGTGTGATTTCTTTAAGAACATCATCAATCTTATCAGAAGCACCCTGCTCTTTGAGCTGGTTTTCAAGGTTAGAAAGCATTCCGCCTGGAACCTGAGAAGCCAGGATGCGAGTGTCTGCACCAAGGAAGCTTGATTCAAGAGATGAATAGTGTTTGCGGACACCGCGGAAATAAGAAGCAATTTCGAGCAATGCGTTAATATCAAGGCCTGTATCGTATTCTGTGCCTTTGAGCATTTCAACAACAGTTTCTGTTGGAGAATGTGAAGTTCCCATTGACATAGAAGAAATTGCAGTATCAAGAATATCTGCACCAGCTTCTGAAGCTTTGAGCAATGTTGCAACAGAAAGGCCTGTTGTAGCATGTGTATGGATTTCTACAGGAATATCTACTTTTGCTTTGATAGCTTTTACCAAGTCATATGCTTCGTATGGTTTCAAAAGGCCAGACATATCTTTAATACAGATTGAGTCTGCACCGAATTCTGCATAAGATTTTGCCAAGTCAGCATAAATTTCTTTTGTATGATATGGAGTTGTTGCATAAGAAATAGCCATCTGAACATGTTTGCCAGTTTTCTTTGCAGCATCAGCAGCACGTTTAAGGTTGCGCGGGTCGTTACAAGCATCAAAAATGCGGAAAACGCCGATACCGTTGCGGGCAGCAGCTTCAACGAATTTATCAACAACATCATCAGCATAGTGGCGGTAACCCAAAAGGTTCTGACCACGCAAAAGCATCATAATTGGTGTGTTTGGCATTGCAGCATGAAGTTTCTGCAATCTTTCCCAAGGATTTTCATTCAAAAAGCGGATACAAGAGTCGAATGTTGCTCCACCCCATCCTTCGAGTGCCCAGTAACCGATTTTGTCGAGCTTGTCACAGATAGGAAGCATATCTGCAGTTGTCATACGCGTTGCATGCAATGACTGATGAGCATCGCGGAGAACCAGGTCTGTAATATTTACTTTCTTTGCCATTTTCTATTAATCTCCAGATTTATTTAGATTCTTTTTCGCGTACAGCAGCTGCAATTGCAGCTACTACTGCATTGTTATTCTGTGCAGGTGCAGCAGATGATCCAGCAGTTGATTTAGGTACATCTTTATCAAGTCCAAGAGCTTTAATGACTTTAGCTGTAATAGTCATAAAGATAATCAGAATGATAAGGAAACCAAAAACAACACCCATTCCAAGGCCGGTCAAAAGTGCGCTCTGACCAAGCATGTCAACGATTGTCATATTTCCTCCAAAAAGGTTACTTAAAAAGTCTTTGTATAAAAGTATATCGAAAAAGACCAACGTATTCAAGCATTCAGACTTGAATTAAAATGCATTATTATATGAAGATTTTGCATATTTTTAATGAACAATTCCGACAGAAAGCATCTGGAATATATTGTTTACAAAACATATTGCAGCCAGGTTCAATGCCATTCGTTTCAAGACAAAGCGCCATGTTTCATTTGAAAACGGAAACAGAACCATACGCACAAACAAAAAAAAGACTGCCTTTTAACAGAAAATTAAAAGGCAGCCTTGAATCAATTACAAAAATTGCTGTGCCTTAAAAAGCCAAAACAATCTTTAAAAGCAGATTTGATCATAAAAAAGCCTCTGTCAGAAAACAGAGGCTCAAGAAAAAAATCTGTTAAAAGCTTATTCTACTAAAACTTACGAATTGCACACGCATTTTGGGGACTATTTTTTATTTGTGTAAGCCACCAACCGTCACTTTTGAGTAAACATGCAGCGTCAAAGGAATTTTCCTTTTGTGAGGACGACCACAAATTTTTTCCGTTCAGTTGCGATACTCCTAATTTTCTGAACACATTATCGATTAGACCTCTATTATCATGTACAGCCTGAAGTTCAACTTTAGAAGGTAAATACCAGCGTGTTGCATACTCGCCCGAAACTATATTGTGTCCAGAATCAGTTCCATAATTTATTGCAAACCTAAATGCAGGATATAGTGCATCTGAATCTCCATTGGCAAGAATTGCCATCATTGTAGGAAATGTATTTTCACCATCAGATACGTTTTCGTCTGTCGAAAATTGATTGGTATACCCACCAGCGGAAGTTTCACACCATTTAAGATTTGTTCCTAACTTTATTCCGATGCCGAGTGCAGGATCTAAAGCGGAGGATCCAGCTCTAAAGATAACAGCAACTGCGGCATCTGTTTTGCCTGTCAAATCCAAATCGTCAAAATAAGATGTTGCACTTCCGTCGTTAAACACAATGTCGCCAACTTGCAAAGTAGAACTGCCTAGAACAGTACCAAAGGTCAGTATTTTTGTGCCGGCATATGGTGTTACAGATATATCTGCAGATGCACCTGTTGAATTGTCAGTAACAGTTACCGTAACAGGTGTATTATCACCCTGATAAGACGGAGCAAAAACACCTGCTTCAGTAGTTTGAGGCAGTCTTGTTGTGTCATTTGAGCTATAGCTGTAACTTCCGCTGCCGTTTCTACCAGTTATCCGTATCTGTTGATCGGCATATTTAACATCAGCATCAAGTGTCAGACATGTTATTGTAACATCATCTGCCAAACCTGCCAGAGATTCTGTTAAATCATTTATGTGACTATTGCTATCTGTAAAGCCTCTTATTGTTCCTGTTACGCTAGTTTTAAGATTATTATCTGCTGCCAACTCTCCAAAATTTATTGTATATGGAGAAGTATTGTATGTGAAAGTACAAGCTTGATTTCCATCTGTTTTATTTACAGTAACAGTATAATTTATATGCGATCTAACCTGTAATGAGGTTAATGCACTTGTACCAGTATCATTAATCTGTACATTTATAAGTTCATTGTTACTGCAGTTTTTGTTAGGAGCTGGTGAAATAATGCCTGTTGCAGAATCAATAATATAATTAGAATTCGTATCCGTTATGCTATATATGTAATTTCCACTTCCATTTGAAGGCGTTACTTGTATCTTATTATTACCCAAAGAAGAATAAGTAGCACTAAGATTAAGCATTTGAAATGTAATATTTCCATAAAGACCCGATACAACTTGGTCTCTGTAAAGATTTCCGGTTCCATCAGAAAAATAAACAGCGTCCGTATCTATAATTCCTAGTCCATACAAACTCATAATTCTGTTATTGCGTAAATCTATATCGTCTCCATAGTTATAAGTTCCGGTATAAAGTACAGCGTTATTTATATTTGTTATAGTAAAGCTATACTGTGTGCCACCAGATGAGCCAGAAGAACTTCCCCAGACAGCTCTAAGTGTTGTGTCGCCTGCATGTGGATAAATTTTGGCACCATGAGGATATTGTGCACCTGTATCAACGTCTTGCCATGCAACAACAGCCAGACCAGCAGGCGGATTTGTAAACTGACTTGCAAAAGGTGTGGTATCTATGCCTTGTGCTGTTGTAAATATTTGATTGACGACAAGTTCATTGCTGTTTAACAGCAATGTGTATTTGAATTCTGTTATGAAAGAAAGATGTGTATTAAGTGTAACTTCTGTAAGAGGCAGAGTTGCATTTCTTGCTGAACCATCTTGAAGATGAATTACTGCCGAGCCGTAAATTTCATCTCCAATTTTAAATTGAGGAAGCATGCCTTGAGTTGCAGATGAATTCAATCCTGTTAATGGTTCACATGCGACACCGTTTTTATAAAAGAAAATATCAATCGACTCTATCGGAGGGTTGATACGAGGAAAAAGATTGAAAAGCGGTTCATCTGCAGATGAACCCAGGTCAGAACCGGCATTTCCGCTGTTGCCAGATGTTGTGCCTGCACCCCAGCTGCCGCCGCCACCGCCGTTGTGCGGGCCATCATCTTGGTTATATAATGTTGCACCGCCGCCGCCACCGCCGCAAGAGGTGCAGATTGATAAAAGCATAAATACAACAAAACAGAATAAAAAGCCAACAAAGCTCTTTTTCATTATACTCTCCAAATTTCTATCTGCAAAAAAATGACGAACCTCGACGCAGAGCGTTCGAGGTATCGTCGTTCTAAAAGGAAATTGCACTCCAGGTCCAATACCCTTCATACGACGCAGAGCGTCGGGGTATTGAACCCGTCGGCGCGAATAAAATTTATGAACTTTTTTAACAAAAATGATTATGCAAAACAAATGATTATTATACTAAATTGAAATATTTGTAAAGGAGTTTTTTGTGTTTATCTGGAGGGAACTGAAAGATTTTGCTTTGCAAATTTGTGCAAATTTGTGCAAAATTTGCAAAGCAAGGAATGTCTGTTTGTACCAAAAACTGCAGCAACAATCCAAATACGTTTTCACGTTATTTTGCTATAAGCCTGTTCAAGCCTTCTGCAGCATCTTTTGCACGATGCGCAAGCTGCTGCAATGCAGTTGTCTGTTCTTGAAGCGCCCTGTTTCTTGCATTCATATCAACAACAGTTTCTTTTGCCTGCTGTGCAACTTCAGCCAGTTCATTCATATTTGAAGAAGCCTGCTGCGAATATGCATACTGCTGGTCTGTTTCTTCTTTTACTTTATTTGCAGAATCAGACATTACGACAGTTGCTTCTGTAATGCGCTTGCCTGCACGGCGCTGAACCTGCATGCTTTCAACAGATTCATTAATCTGTCTTGCAGAACCAGCCGCTTCAGCAGAAACTTTGCCAAGAGCATCTTTAACCCTAAGACTCAAATCAAAGCTGCGGCCAATACTTTCATCAATCTGAGTAACGATATCTTTGATTTTTTCAGCCTGCGTGCTGCTTGCCGCTGCAAGAGTTTTAATTTCGTGTGCAATAACACCAAAACCTTTGCCGCTAATGCCGGCATGAGCTGCTTCAATTGAAGCGTTCATGGCAAGCATGTTTGTCTGCTGTGCAAAGTCTGTTACAATCTGAACGACACCAAGAATCTGTCCGGAAGAATCTTTGATAGATTCCATTGCTTCTACAAGCTGGGCAACATCGTTTGAACTTGCCTTTGTAAGGTCGCCCAAAGAACTAGAAAATTCTGCCGCAGCATTAATTGCATCTGCAACCTGATTAACACCGTCAATCATCAGTTTTGTTTCTTCCACAGCTTCAGACATAACGTTTGTTTCAGATTGAACTTCGCTTGTAACATGATGAACAGATTCAACAAGATTGCCGAGAGCTGATGAAGTGCTTTTTACAGCATCATTCTGCTTTTCAATAAAGTTTCCGATATTTTCAGCTTCTTTTACAGACAAATCAACAGAACCGGCAACTTTTACAACAGATTCATCAAGTGCAGATGAAATCTCCATTGTTTCTGCAGAAAGTTTAGCCGCAGCCTCAAGAACTTCGTTTAATTTATCTTTCTGCTCAGACGTTGTCTTTATATAATCAGAAACTTTTGCTTTATTCTGCAGGTTTTCGACAGCAACAACAAAGAACATTGTAGCATCAATAAAGAAGAACGAAAAACCTTGCAGCCATGCAAAAGGAACTGCACCACGAATCTGATAGACAATATCATAAATGCCAAAACAAAGACCGATTGAAACACCCAAAAGGATTTTGCGTGCATTTTTTGTATGCGAAAGTGCAGCTTTTATCAAAACATAATAAAGGTAAATAATTCCGGCAAAAATCGGAATAAGCGAAAACGTAAAGATCTTTTCGTGCATCAAAAGGTCTTGTGCACAGTAAATAAACGCAACCGAAACCAAAAATAAAATGCCAAGAACAATTACACGAAGCTTTTTATATGGAAGTTTAAAGAACTGTCTTATAAAAATCGTAATGCACCCTACACTATAAACAAGACAAAGCCTTGAAAATGAAAGCTGCCATATAAATGGAATAAATGTTACATCTGTAGCAATATCAAAAAAGTAAACGGCAATTGTAAACAGCGTAATAGAAAAAGAACGGCTCGCTTTTTCACTTTTGTCTGAAATATACTGAAATACGAAATAAAGACCTAAGAAAAGACAAACAGCAGCCATCATAAAATAAACTGTAGTATTAAAGAAACCCTGGAACAGGAATGTCTTGTAATAACGGGCTTTATCAACAAGATAAAACTGTTCAAAAGTTCCATGTGATGAAGCAGCCTTGCATCTAATTGAAACTTCGATGGCTCCATTTTTTATAAATGCAGGCGGAATATAAACCAAAGTATTTGCAACATGCGATACATTAAACTTTGGTTCAATCGTTCCATGGTGACCCATAAGAACACCATTTACATAAATTTCCAATGCAGCAGTACAGCGCCCAAGTTCAAGATAAAATTGCTGATTTTTGAGCGAATCAGGAATTTCAATTCTAGATTTTAACCAGAACATATCAGATCGTCCGCCTACAGAAACAGGACTTGGAAGCCTGATATTTTCCCAAGATGAAACACTCGAAAGTGGAAGTACTGCCCAGCCTATATCATCTCCATAACATAATTTCCATGAAGAATTAACAGGTTCCATCAAATCTTTTGCAGAAACCAAGCCTACAGAAAAAACGCTAATTATAAGACATAAGAAAAATATTTTTCGCATTTTCATGTTGAAATTTTACCATATAAAATTTAATAAGTCGAGAATAAAATTCTTTTATGTCAATAAGCGACAAAGTTACATAATTCATATTTTTTATATAAGACAAAGCAGGAACTGCTAAAAACTGAATATTTCCAGCATTTTTATAAGTTGTGTCATGTAATAAATATGAATTTACTAAATCTTTTTATATATAAAAGGTTTTTTTTATGTTATACTGTCACTATCTGTAAAAACGAGGATTCAACATGGCAAAAGCAAAAAAAACAGTCAGCTTTGAAGATGCACTTTGGGGAGCTTGTGATAAACTTCGTGGGACTGTTG